>JBOGVL010000178.1:0-6202 GCA_050692535.1 Actinomycetota bacterium
GTTCGGTACCCTCGGCCGGCATGACCGACGGCCGAGACGTCCGGGCGCTTCCCAAGGTCGACCTCCACGTCCACCTCGAGGGCGCGATGCGCCCGGCGACCGTCGTCGAGCTCGCCGAGCGTTACGGCGTCCAGCTCCCCGAGGGTCTTCGACAAGGCCGCTACGAGTTCCGCGACTTCCGGCACTTCGTCGACGAGTTCGTCGCCGGGTTGTCCTGCCTGCGCGAGCCCGATGACTTCCGGAGGGTTGCGCTCGAGTTCTGCGAGGACGAGGCGGCGCAAGGGGTCCGGTACGTCGAGGTGACGTTCTCGCTCCCCGACCATCGGGGGCGGATCCGCGACTGGGACGAGACGCTCGTCGCGGTGCTCGAGGGCCTGGCCCAGGGGGAGCGGCGGTTCGGGGTGGTGGGCCGCGTGATCGTCGACGTCGTCCGCGGGATCGACCAGGCGATCTCACGGCGTGCGATGGAGGTCGCCGCGGCGCACGTCGGCGACGGGGTGATCGGGATCGGCCTCGGAGGGGAGGAGGCGGAGTTCCCGCCCGAGCCCTATTCGGAGATCTTCCGCGACGGGATCGCGCGCGGCCTGCACTCCATCCCGCATGCGGGCGAGATGGCCGGCCCCGAGTCGATCCGGGGCGCCATCGACGCGCTCGGCGCGGAACGGATCGGCCACGGGATCCGCATCGTCGACGACCCGGCGCTCGTCGAGGACGTGCGGGAGCGGGGGATCGGCCTCGACGTGTGCCCGACCTCGAACCTGATGACCCGTGCGGTGCCGAGCCTCGACGTGCACCCGCTGCCGGCCATGCTCGACGCGGGACTCCTCTGCACGCTCGCGAGCGACGACCCCTCGATGTTCCATTCGTTCCTGGTGGACGAGTACGAGGTCGGCCGCCGCGTGTTCGGGTTCGACGACCGGCGCCTCGCCGAGCTGGCCCGGAACGGGGTGGATGCCGCGTTCGCCGACGAGGCGCTGGTGCGAGCGCTCCGGCAGGCCGTCGACGACTGGCTCTCGGCGCCCGCGGAGTTGTCCACACCGACTCCTAACGGATAGCTGCCGAAGAAGTCATTAGCGTGCCGCAGTGCTGGTAATGCTTGGTGCCTCTACCTACCATTTCAACCCATGGAGCGGCGTGTCATCCAGCGGGCGCCGGCGGACGGTGGGCCCGCGATCGACCTGGCCGGAACCGTGCTGGCCCGCGGGGCGGGTGACCCGGAGGAACGTGTGGCGGACCTCCTGTCCGGCCCGGCCGATCTGGCCCGATGGCTGGAGCACCAGGAGCCGTGGCTGGGACCGGCGCCGGAGGAGGCGTCCCTCCGGCTCGCCGACTTCCGGGGCCTGCGGGGGGCGATCCGCTCGCTGCTCGCGGCCAGCGTCGCGGGGGAGGCGATGCCGCCCGCCGCCGTGCGGGCGGTGAACGACGCCAGCGCCGCGATGCCCGGCCACCTCGCGCTGGACGCGACCGATCCTCGAGCGCCGGTCGCCGTCGTCGCCGGATCGGCCGGGAGCGCGACGGCGGAGATCCTGGCCCGCATCGCCCGCTCGGCCATCGAGATCGTCGGCGGCCCCGACCGCGAGCGGATCCGCGTGTGTCCCGCGCCGCGCTGCCGCCGCTACTTCCGAGCCTCGAGGGCCGGGCAGGTGTGGTGCGGCGACGCCTGTGGCAACCGCGTCCGCGTCGCGCGTTATCACGAGCGCCGCCGGGCGCCCCGACCTCCGGGGGCGCGCGCCTAGACTTCGGACGTGATCGTCTGTCCGGCCTGCGGCGAGGAGAACCCCGAGAACGCCCGCTTCTGCGTCGGGTGCGGCGCCGCGCTCGTGGTCGTCCGCCCCGGCGAAGGGGAGGAGCGAAAGCTCGTGACGGTGGTCTTCGCCGAGCTCGTCGGCTTCCGGAAGGCCACCGGGGAGTTCGACCCCGAGGACCTGAAGCGCCTCCTCGATCCGTACCACGCCCGCGTCGGGCGGGTCGTCGCGAACCACGGCGGCACCGTCGACAAGTTCATGGGCCCGACGGCGCTCTGCGTCTTCGGCGCGCCGGTCGCGCACGAGGACGACCCGGAGCGCGGGGTCCGGGCCGCGCTCCGGATCCGCGAGGCGGTCGCCGATCTCGACGAGGAGGAGCCGCAGCTCGCGCTGGCGGTGCGCGTCGGCGTGAACACGGGCGAGGCCGTCGTTGCGCGGCCGGGGAGCGGTCCGCAGATCGGCGAGGCCGTGACCGGCGATGTCGTCAACACGGCCTCGCGACTGCAGACGGCCGCCGAGCCGGGCGAGGTGCTGGTGGGGGTCTCGACCCACGACGCCACGGGCCTGGTCTTCGAGTGGGGCGCTCACGAGCGCGTTCACGCGAAGGGCAAGGCCGAGCCGCAGGAGGCCTGGCTGGCCGTGGCCTCTCGCGGCCGGTACGGGATCGACCTGCGGCCCGCGTCCGCGTCGCCGTTCATCGGCCGCCGGGATCAGCTCGGCCTCCTGCAGTCGGCCTTCGGGCGTTCGGTCGGGGAGTCGACGGTTCAGCTCGTGACCATTACGGGCGAGGCTGGCGTCGGCAAGACCCGGCTGATCCAGGAGCTCTCGAACGTCGCCGAAGAGTGGCCGAGCCTCGTGCGCTGGCGGCAGGGTCGGTCGCTGCCCTACGGCGAGGGCCTCTCGTTTTGGGCGCTCGGCGAGATCGTGAAAGCCGACGCCGGGGTACTCGAGTCCGACACGCCCGCCCAGGCGGAGGCGAAGCTGCGTGCCTCGATCGAGCCGTACGTCGACGACCCGACCGAGCGAGACTGGTTGCGCTCGCGCCTGGCGCCGCTCGCCGGGGTGGAGGGCTCCTCGTTCGACGCGCCGCGCGAGGAGCTGTTCAACGCGTGGCGGCGGTGGTTCGAGTCGCTCGCCTCCGACTCCCCGTTCGTCGTGGTGTTCGAGGACCTCCAGTGGGCGGACGAGGCGATGCTCGAGTTCGTCGAGCACCTCGTGGACTGGGCGGTCGGGCTCCCGCTGTTCGTCGTGTGCGCCGCGCGGCCCGAGCTCTACGAGCGACACCCCGCCTGGGGCGGCGGCCGGCGCAATGCGACATCGGTCGCCCTGCCCCCGCTGACTCGCCGGGAGACCTCGATGCTGCTCGGGGCGCTGCTCGAACGGGTCGTCCTGCCCGCGGCGACGCAGCTGGAACTGCTCGAGCGGTGCGGCGGGAACCCGCTGTATGTGGAGGAGTTCGTGCGGATGCTGCGCGATCGCGGCGCGATCGAAGGCTCGACGGTCGTCGGCGACGTCGACGTGCCGATGCCGACCTCGATCCAGCAGCTGATCGGGGCACGCATCGACACGCTGCCGCCGACCGAGAAGGGCGTGTTGCACGACGCCGCCGTCGTCGGGAAGGTCTTCTGGTCCGGCGCCGTGGAGGCCGTGAGCGGCCTGCCCGAGGACGTCGTGATTCGCGCGCTCCACGAGTCGGTCAAGCGGGAATTCGTCCGCCGGGTGCGGGGGAGCTCGTTCGTCGGCCAGGAGGAGTTCGCGTTCAACCACCGGCTCGTCCAGGAGGTGGCCTACGGGCAGATCCCGCGGGCGGGTCGCATCAATCGCCACGTCGCCGTCGCCCGATGGATGCGGGCCGCCGCCGGCGAGCGAGTGTTCGAGGTCGCCGAGCTCCTCGCGCACCACTACGGCAGGGCCCTCGCCTACACGAGGGCGGTCGATCCCAACCGCGACGTGTCGGGGCTCGGGGCCGCGGCCGGCTCGGCGCTGATGATGGCCGGCGACCGCGGCAAGCGGCTCGACGCGTCGCGCGCCGTGGAGTTCTACCGGCGGGCCCGGGAGGTGCTCCCGGCCGATGATCCCGAACGCCGGCGAGCCCTCATCGAGTCGGCCGAGGCTGCGGAGGAGGCCGGGCGCTTGGCCGAGGCCGAGGCCGACTACGACGCCGCGATCGCGGAGTACCGGGACTCGAACGACCGGCTCGGCCTCGGCGAGGCGCTCGCCCGGCGAGCACGGTCGATCCAGCGCTACGGGAACGCGGCCCGTTCGCTGCTGGAGGAGGCCATCGTGATCCTCGAGACGCAGCCGCCCGGCCCCGAGCTCGTTCGCGCCTACGCGCGGATGGCGGGACACCTCTATGTATCCGGCGACAACCGGGACGCGATCGCGTGGGGGGAGAAGGCGTTCGCCCTCGCGGACGAGCTTGGGGTCGACGACGAGGCCGTCCTCGCGCTGCAGTACCGGGGCGCCGCCCGCGGCCAGGTGGGCGACGCGGGCGGCCTCGACGATCTGCGCGACGCGCTCCGGCGCGGGCTCGAGCTCGGGCTCGGCAACGAGGTGGCGACCGCCTACAACAACCTCGCGTACCAGCTCTGGTTCTGGGAGGGCCCCGCCGCCGCGCTCCCCGTGTGGGAGGAGATGGCCACGTTCTGCCATGTCCGCGGGTTCGCGACGATGGGGCTCTGGGCCGAGGCCGGCAAGCTCGAGAGCCTCTTCGACGTGGGCCGATGGGAGGAGGTGCTCGAGCTCTCCGCGCGCATGCAGGAGTGGGGACGGGCGCACGGTGTGACGCGCCTGGGCGTCACGGCTCTCAACTACACGGGGTGGGTGCAGCTCCGCCGCGGTGACGACCATGCCGCCGGGCGAACGGTCGAGGAGCTCCTGCCGAGGGCTCGGGACGTCGGGTACCCGGAGTTCCTCGGGCCGTCGCTGATGATCGGCGCGGAGGTCGCGCTCCGGACGGGTGACCGGGAGCTTGCGTTGTCGTTCGTCCACGAGTTCGAGGACCTGACGAGCGGCATCCCCGAGTACCGCCGGCTGTTCCTGCCGATCGCCACGAGGGTCCTCCTCGGCGCCGGCGCGACGGACGAGGCCGCCCGCCTGGTCGAACAGGCCGGCGAACCCAGCTCGCGCCGGCTGCGGCTGTCGCTGCTGTCCTCCCGGGCCGAGGTGGCGGAGGCCCGGGGCGAGCACGAGCGGGCGGCCGACCACTTCGAGGATGCGGCGGACCAGTGGGCCGAGTACGGGTTCCGCCTCGAGGAGGCGCGAAGCCGGCTCGGGCTCGCCCGATGCCGCCTGGCGCTCGGCCGCGACGTCGACGCGCGTCCGGAGGTCGAACGCGCGAGGGAGCTCCTGGAGCCGCTCGGCGCCCGGCCGCTGCTCGAGGACGCCGACGCCCTCCTCGCGAGCATCGCGTCGCCCGCACGTTGACGTCCGCCGGCCGGGCCGGAGGCAGCTGCTAGCCTCCGGCCGTGCCGGACCCCTTCGCGTGGCATCCCGAGCCCGAGCTGATCGGCTTCCGCCATCCGGAACGTGCGCGCGCCGCGCTCGAGGAGTTCGGGCGCGCGGTGTGGGACGCGAGCCTGGACTACCTCTACGGAGAGGCGATGGCGCGGCCGGTGGCGGCCGACTCGTACCCGGACATGCGCCGCCGCTTCTTCGGCCCGTCGAACGAGCCGTCCTCGGCGCCTCATGAGCCGTCGACGTCCGCGGACCTGCTCGACGAGTTCCGCGAACGCATCGCCCCGTTGGCCTTCAACTCCCAGCACCCCGGCGCCTTCAGCTACTTCACGCCGCCGCCGCTTCCGGCGTCGATCGCTGGCGAGATCTTCGCCCAGTGGGTGCAGCAGGGGGTCGACATCTGGGCCGCCGGGCCGGTCGGCGCGTTCGTCGAGGAGGAGGTGACCGCCTGGCTCCGGGAGCTCGTCGGGCACGGGGAGGGGAGCTGGGGCGTCCTCACGTCGGGCGGGGTGATGGCCAACGTCATGGCGATGACCGTCGCGCGGGACGTGCATCTGAGCGAGCTCCTCTCCCTGCGCGAGGCGCCGCGAGGCCGCGCGCTCGAGGGCGTGCGCGTGTACGCGAGCGACCAGACGCACTTCTCGATCGCGCGGGCGCTCGACGTGCTGGGCTTCCCGCCCGAGACGCTCCGCGTGATCGAGTCCGACGAGACGTTCCGGCTCCACGGCGAGCCGGTGGACGCGGCGATCGAAGAGGACCGCGAGGCCGGGCTCGTTCCGCTCGCGATCTCGGCGGTCTCGGGCTCGACCAACACGGGCTCGGTCGACCTGGTCGGCGAGCTCGCCGACGTTGCCGAGCGGCACGGCCTCTGGCTACACGTGGACGCGGCGTACGGCGGCGCCGCCCGGTTGTCGGCGCGGGACGCGAGCCGCGTGCCCGACCTGGGACGCGCCCACAGCGTGACGATCGATCCCCACAAGTGGTTCTTCCAGTCCTACGAC
>JBOGVL010000179.1:0-6200 GCA_050692535.1 Actinomycetota bacterium
CCGCGAACGCGGCGACGAACAGCGTCGACGCGGTCAGCACCACGGCCGGTCCCGAGGCCCAATCCAGGTAGTACGAGAGATACACGCCGGTGAAGCCGCAGAACGTGCCCACGCCGACCGAGATCCACAACATCCGGTGGAAGCTGTCGGTGAGCAACCTCCCGATCACCGGGGGGATCACCAGCATCGCCGCGATCAGCGTGACCCCGAGCACCGTCATACACACCGTGATGAGCGCCGTGAGCATGACCGCCAGGAGGACGTCCATCCGCGCGGTCGAGACGCCCGAGACCTCCGCGACCTCGGGGTCGAACGTCGTGAAGAGCAGCTTCCGGTACTGGAGGAACACGGCGGCGCCGGCGAAGGCCGCCACGGCCAGCACGATGAGCACGTCGCTCGTGCTGACCCCCAGCACGTTGCCGAACAGCGCGGCCTCGAAGTTCCGCGTGAATGACCCGATGACCGAGATGATCACCGCGCCGATCGCGAAGCTGGCGTTCGTGATGACGCCGATCGCCGCGTCCGCGCCGATCGAGCGACGCCGCGCGACCAACAGGATCAGCACGGCCGAGACCAGGCCCCAGACCCCGGCCCCCAGATAGAAGTTCACCTCGAGCGCGTAGCTCGCCACGGCGCCGCCGAAGATCGCGTGGGAGAGGCCGTGGCCGATGTAGCTCATGCCGCGGAGCACGACGTAGACGCCGATCAGCCCGCAGAGCGCGCCGGCGACCGTGGCGACGGCGAGCCCGTTGCGGAAGAACGCGTAGTCGAACGGCTCAAGCAGGGTGTCCATGATGCCCCTCCCGCAGCGACACGACCGTCGCCCCGACCTCCTCGTCCTCGGGATACCGCTCGACCACGACCGGCATCCCGCCGTGCGTCAGGACCTCGAGCGGGGCGCCGTACGTGCGCTCGAGGACCTCGGGGGTGATCACCTCCTGCGGCCGCCCCGTCGCGATCACCTCGCGGTTCAGGCAGACCAGGCGCGGCAGGTGCGCGGCGATCCCGTTGAGGTCGTGGGTCGTCAGGACCACGGCCAGACCCTCGTGATGCAGCTCGTGGATCAGGTGCATCACGTCGTGGCGGGTCCGGACGTCGACGCCGCTCGTCGGCTCGTCCATCAGCAGGAGCCGGGGGCGCCGGAGCATCGCGCGGGCGACGAAGACGCGCTGCTGCTGGCCGCCCGAGAGCTCGCGGATGTGCCGCCTGGCGAGGTCGTCGATCCCGAGGCGTTCGAGCACGCCGTGCGCCTCGCGCAGGTCGGTCCTGGAGGCCCAGGGCCGCACCCGCCCGTCGATCCGGGACATCAGGACGGCCTCGCGAACCGTCACGGGGAAGTACCAGTTCACCGTCTCGACCTGCGGCACGTAGCCGATGGCGGCTGCGCGGTCGCGGACGATCCGTCCGGCGATCGGCCGGACGGTGCCGGCGATGGCCCGGAGCAGGGTCGTCTTGCCGCTGCCGCTCGGGCCGACCACGCCGACGAAGTCGCCCTCGGACACCGAGAGGTCGACGTTCACCAGCACGGGCTCACGCCCGAAGCGGCAGGTGACCCGCTCGAAGCGGACGAGCTCGGTCACGAGCGGTACTCGACCGTGTCGCCGGGCAGCAGGTTGGTCACGTCGAAGCCCTCGAAGGCGTCGGGGTCCCCACCGAGCGCGCCCATGAACGTCCGGAAGTCGAACACCATGAGCCCAAGGTAGCTGTGATCGGGATCGCCGTTCTCGCCGGGCAGGTCGTCGTCGCGCAGGTCGTCGATGTACTCGGCCCCGGTCTCGGCGGCGATCTGCTCGAGCACCGGGCTTGGGAACACCTCGGACCCGAAGATCGCCGGCACCTGCGCCGCGCGGATCTGGTCGATCAGTCCGGCGACGTCCTGGGCGGTGGGCTCGGCGAAGTCCGAGGGCTGGATCGCCCCGATCACCGTCCAGCCGTACTCGCGCGCGAAGTACGGGAACGAATCGTGGTACGTCAGCAGCTTCCGATTCTCCGGCGGGACGGTCGCGGTGACATCGCGAACGAGACGGTCCAGCTCCTCCAGGCGCGCGCCGAACGCCTCCGCATTCTCCGCGTAGACGTCGGCATTGGCGGGGTCGAGCTCGGCAAGGGTCTCCGCGACGATCTCGGCATACCGCCTGGCGTACGGCGGGTTCGTCCACAGGTGAGGGTTCGGATCACCCTGCTCCTCGGGGAACGAGAAGTCGAAGATGTACTCCTCGGGCGTGATCGTCATGTCCCCGAGCTCGACGACGGCGACGTCGTCGCGGACGTTCGCGTCCGCCAGCTCGCGGGTCGGCTCCTCCAGATGCAGTCCGTTGATGAAGACGACGTCGGCGTCCGACATGGCGCCCGCGTCGGAGGGCGCGGGCTCGAACGTGTGGCTGTTGGTGCCCTCCGGCACGATCCCCGTCACGTCGACCAGATCACCCGCCACGTTCTGCACGATGTTGGTGATCGGCGAGACCGTCGTCACCACCTGGAGGCGCCCCGTGTCGCCCGCGTCGTCGGCGGAGCAGGCGGCGCCGACCAGGCAGACCAGGGCGAGCGCCGGCACCCATCGCTTCATCGGACCCTCCTTCCCGCGCCGTTCGCGCGGAGGGTCCCACCCTACCGCCTAGATGCAAGGGCCTGCAACAGACTCATGTTGCAGGATCGGCAGTACCTTCGGAGGCGATCGCGCCGTCGGCTTCTGCCGCGGACCGGGGGGACCGCCTCCGCTGCCGCAATGCCTCCGGCCCGGCACGAGCCACGCACCACTTCAGGACCGGGGCGGCCATCACCGTGGTGAGGACCGCGATCAGGACGATGATCGCGTACACCGCCTCGCTCACGATGCCGAGCGAAAGGCCGATAGCGGCGATCACGAGCTCCATCGCCCCCCGGGCGTTCAGCCCGACGCCGACGGCGAGGGCCTCCCACGTCGGGAGGCCCCCGAGGCGCGTTCCCACGGTGCCGCCGACGATCTTGCCGGCGCAGGCGACGAGGACCGCCAGCGCCGCGAACAGCAGAGCGCTCCCCCGAAGCGTGGTCAGGTCGACCTTGATGCCCGTGTACGCGAAGAAGAAGGGCACGAAGAACCCCAGCCCGACCTGGTGCACACCCTCGCGAACCGCGTCCGAGGGGTTGGTCCGTCCGATCAGGATCGCGGCGACGAACGCCCCGAGGACCAGGTGCACACCGATCGCCTGCGTGATCGCGGCCGACGCGAACACGATCATCAGCATCATCGAGACCTCGGCGTAGGGAACCTTCAGCCGAGCGCTGAAGCCCATCGCGAGCTTCGCCGCCGGCCGACCGAGCGTGAACGCCACGGTCACGAACAGCCCCGTGAGCAGGACCGTCCGCACCACCGCCCCCGTCTCCACGCCGCCCGTGGCGAGCCCGGCGACGATGGACAGGACGATCCACCCGATCGTGTCGTCGGCGATCGCGGTCGACAGGATCACCATCCCGATCCGGGTGCGGTAGAGCTGCAGGTCGATCAGGATTCGGGCGATGACGGGGATCGCCGAGATCGACATCGCGGTCGCGAGGAACAGCGCGAACACCGGCCGGTCGACCGTGTCCGTGAGGAGCCGGTCCGGGAACCACAGGCCGAGCGCGAATCCGAGGACGAAGGGCAGGCCGAAGCCGCCGATCCAACCGCCGATCGCCGCGCCCGGCACCTTCCGCAGGATGCCGAGCCGCGTCTCGAGCCCGCCGAGGATCACCAGGAAGATGACCCCGGTCCACGAGAAGATCTCGAGCAGGCTTCGCTGCAGCGGTTCGTTCGGGAACAGCGCCTCGAAGGCCCCGGGCCACAGCCAGCCCAGCAGCGAGGGCCCGAGCAGGATCCCCACCGCCAGCTCCCCGACGTGCAGCGGGATGCCGATGCGCGCGGCCAGCTCGCCCCCGATCCGGGCCGCGAGGAACAGGACCGCGACCTCGGCCAGGAAGAGGAAGAGCTCGTGCTCGCTCATCGGGGAGGTGGCCCGGCGATCCTGTCGGCGTGCATTCGGCCCTTCTATCGGAGGGGTCGGGTGCCTGCAAGCGCCATCCCCCGTAGCGGCGATCCCGGGCGCGGCCCTAGAAGCGGGGCGTCTCCGTGTACTCCCCGAAGACTCCGCGGAGCCGCTGCACGATCTCGCCCTCGGTGGCGAGTGCGCGGGCGCAGTCCACGAGCGGCTCCACCAGGTTGGCGTCGGTGTCGGCGAGCTCCGCCAGGCGATCGAGGGCGGCCCGGACCGGATCCGGGTCGCGCCGGCGCCGGGTCTGTTGGACACGCTCGATCTGCGCCCCCTCGAGCTCCGGTGGGATCTCCAGGACCTCGAGCGGGAGCTCGCCCTCCTCGACGAAGTCCGTCACGCCGACCTTGACCAGATCGCCCCGCTCGTACCGCTCCAGCTCGCCGAACGCGGACTCCGCGATCTCCTGCTGAAAGTACCCGCGGTCGATCCCGGCGAGCACCCCTTCCAGCATCGACCCGTTCCCCATCGCGAGGATCCTGGAGAACTCGGCCTCGGCCAGCTCTTCCATCCGATCGGTGAGCGTCTCCAGGAAGTAGGAGCCGCCGAGCGGGTCGATCACGTCCGGCACGCCGGTCTCGTGCGCGATGATCTGCTGCGTCCGGAGTGCCAGCTTGGCCGCGTCCTCCGTCGGGAGCGCCAGCACCTCGTCGAGCGCGTTCGTGTGCAGGGACTGGGTCCCCCCGAGCACCGCCGCCAGCGCCTCGATGGCCGTGCGGACGACGTTGTTCATCGGCTGCTGCGCCGTGAGCGAGACACCCGCGGTCTGCGTGTGGAAACGCAGGCGCGTCGCCGACTCGTCCTTCGCCTCGTATCGCTCCTTCAGCCAGCGCGCCCAGATCCGGCGAGCGGCGCGGTACTTCGCGATCTCCTCGAAGAAGTCGATGTGCGCGTTGAAGAAGAAGGACAGCCCGGGCGCGAAGCGGTCGACGTCGAGTCCGCGTTGCCGGCCGAGCTCGACGTACGCGAAGCCGTCCGCCAGCGTGTAGGCGAGCTCCTGCCACGCGTTCGCCCCCGCCTCGCGGATGTGATAGCCGGACACGCTGATCGGATGGAATTTCGGGGTCCGCTCCAGGCAGAACTCCATGAGGTCGCCGATCAGGCGGAGGTGCGGACGGGGCGGGAAGATCCACTCCTTCTGCGCGATGTACTCCTTGAGGATGTCCGTCTGCAGCGTCCCGTCGAGCCCTCCCCACGGCACGCCCTGACGCTCGGCGGCCGCGAGATAGAACGCGAACACGATCACGGCCGGCCCGCTGATCGTCATCGAGGTCGAGATGTCCCCGAGCGGGATGCCCGCGAACAGCTCGTCGAAGTCCTCCACCGTGTCGGTCGCCACGCCGCACCGTCCGACCTCACCCTCGGACAACGGATCGTCCGAGTCGCGGCCCATCAAGGTCGGCATGTCGAACGCGACCGACAGGCCGCCCTGCCCGCGCTCGAGCAGGAACCGGTAGCGGGCGTTGGTCTCGGCCGGGGTGCCGAAGCCGGCGAACTGGCGCATCGTCCAGAGCCGGCCCCGGTACATGGACGGGTAGACGCCGCGAGTGAACGGGTACCGTCCCGGCTCGCCGAGCTTGATGGCGGGGTCGAAGCCGGCGAGGTCCTCGGGCGTGTACAGGGGCTCGAGCGGCTCGCCGGAGAGCGTCCGTCCCTCGCGTCCGCCGGGGACCGACGGCTCGCCCGGATGCCGCTCTCGCTGTTCGACCAACGCCCCGCCCTCCGAGGTCAGGAACCCGTGTGGACCTTGTTCATGAGGATAGCCGCGGCTCGATACGGGTCGACCCTGCGCTCGGCCAGCTCCCGCGAGAGCGCCTCGTCCTCCTCGAGCAACCGCCGCATCCTCCCCCGGAGCCGTTCGCTCGCGAGGCTCTCGACCTCCCGGGCCAGCCGGGCGCGGCGGCCGGCGTCCAGGCCGCCGTCCCCCTCGAGATGCGCGCGGTGCCCCTCGATCGCGTCCCACAGCTCGTCGGTCCCCTCCCCCGTCGCCGCGGCGGTCTTCACGACCGGCGGCGTCCAGGCGGCCGGGGGGTTCATCCGGATCATTTGGTGCAGGTCGCGCTCGGCCGCGTCGGCCCCCTCACGGTCGGCCTTGTTCACCACGAAGATGTCCGCGATCTCGAGGATCCCGGCTTTGGCCAACTGCACGTGATCGCCCCACCCCGGCGACACCACCACCACCGTGGTGTCCGTCGC
>JBOGVL010000180.1:0-6185 GCA_050692535.1 Actinomycetota bacterium
TCCCGCCGCCGTGACCGGGCTCCATCGATACGTCGGCTACGTCGTGGTCGGGATCTTCTCGATCGGGTGGTTGTTCGGCCTCGCCTTGTGGGTCTCCCGACGGCAGGCCGGCGACTGGTTCTGGCGCTGGCTCGTCGCGGCGCAGGTCGTGGCGATCGTCCAGGCGCTGATCGGCGTGGGGCTGCTCCTGATCGGCCGGGATGTCTCCACCTGGCTGCACGTCGTCTACGGGGTCGGCCCGATCCTCATCTTCGCGATCGGGCACCTGCTCGCCCGCGAGGAGCCGTTCCAGGCGCGGCCGTGGGTGCCCTTCGCGTTCGCGTCGTTCATCTGCTTCGGGCTCTCGCTCCGCGCGCTCATGACCGGCCTCGGGATCGGCTGAAGGCGTCGTTCCGTCCTGGTCCGGCGGGCGAGTTGACATATGCCCATATGGGTATAGGATTCCACCATGGCACGAGCGGCGACCACGGCGGATGCGTTCAACGCGGTGGCCGAACCCCGGCGGCGCCAGATCCTGGACGCCCTCGCCCGCGGGGAGCGCCCCGTCAACGACCTGGTGCGCCAACTCGGACTGGCTCAGCCACAGGTCTCCAAGCACCTGCGGGTGCTCCGAGAGGTGGGAGCGGTCGACGTGCGCGAGGAGGGACGGCAGCGGCTGTACCGGCTGAACGGCCACGCGCTCAAACCCATCCACGACTGGGTGAAGAGCTACGAGCGCTCGTGGTCCGAGCGGTTCGACCGGATGGACGTCGTGTTGGATGACCTGAAGCGGAAGGAGGAGGGAAATGGTGGTGAGTAGCGGAACGGCGACGGTGACGCTCCCCACGGATGAGCAGATCCTCATCACGCGGGAGTTCGACGCGCCCAAGGACCTGGTCTACAAGGCGTGGACCACGCCCGAGCTGGTCAAGCGCTGGTGGAGCGGCCACCAGGGCGAGATGACGATCGCCGAGATCGACCTGCGCGTCGGCGGCACGTGGCGATACGTGATGGTGTCCGGTGACGGACACGAGGTCGCGTTCCACGGCAAGTATCGCGAGATCGTCCCGAACGAGCGGATCGTGACGACGGAGGTCTTCGAGATGCCCGGATCGGAGCCCCCGGGCGACGCGGACGTGCCGCTGAACATCGTCACCTTCACCGAGGTGGAGGGGCACACGATCCTCACCCTGCTCGTCCAGTGCCCGAACAAGGAGCTCCGCGACGCGATCGTCGACTCCGGGATGGAGGTCGGCATGCAGGAGCAGATGGACCTCCTGGAGCAGCTCGTGATCTCGCTCCGCTGAGCAACGCTGCCGCATCACGGACCACCGGGACCCCGCTCCCGGTGGTCCGCGTTGCGGCGTACGCCGGATCCGTGGTGTGACCCCGGTTGCCGCCGGGACTACCCTCAGGGCGTGGACGACGACGAGATCGCCGCGTTCGCGCGGTCCTTCAGCGAGTTCTCCCAAGCGATGCACACGCTCGCGCTGCAGTCGGTGGGGTCGCCGGTCCGCGACGCGCTCGACCGCCACCTCGGCGAGCAGACCCTGAAGCTCCCCGTCGTCGCCGAGAACTACCCCGCCTACGACCACGTGAACCTCCAGGTCGCGCTCGACGCCTACCTGGAAGCGGACGGTCGCTCCCACGAGCTGATCGGCCTCACGGGACAACAACGCCGCTGGATGTCGCTCGCCGACCTCGTGGCCTCGGCGCATCAGTCGGGCGTGAACGTGGGTTCCGTCGACTTCATGAACCTCCCGATCGGCCCCGAGGAGACGCTCGCTTGCGTGGGGTTCGGGCTCTACCTGGTCGAGGACCGCGGAACCAGGCTCGCGATGCTCGTCCGGGTCGGGAACGAGGACATGGGTCCGGGCAACGCCGGCGTGTGGGTCGAGGTCGTGTGCCGCGATCGCGAGGCCGCCCGGTCGATGCTCGGCGAGATCCGGGCGCTCATGGTGGAGCGAAACGTGTTCCGCGGCCAGGTCATCTCCTTCGGCGAGTCCCGGATGGGCAACGTCACGCTCGGTCCGATCGTGTTCCACCGCCGGCCGAGGCTCGAGCGCGACGCGATCGTGCTGCCCGAGGGCGTGCTCGATCAGGTCGAGCGCCAGGTGTTCGGGATCGCGGAGCAGCGGGAGCGCCTCCGCGCCGCGGGCCAACACGTGAAGCGCGGGCTCCTGCTGCACGGGCCGCCCGGGACGGGCAAGACGCTGACGGTCCGGTACGTCTCGGGTCGGGCGATCGAGCACACCGTCGTGGTCCTCACCGGCGGCGGCCTCGCGTACGTGCGCGCCGCGTGCTCGCTCGCGCGCATGCTCCAGCCCGGGATCGTGATCCTCGAGGACGTCGACCTCGTCGCGCAGCACCGGATGTACGGTGAGTTCGGGAACCCGCTGCTGTTCGACGTCCTGAACGAGATGGACGGGATCGAGGAGGACGCGGACGTGGCGTTCCTCCTGACGACGAACCGCGCCGACCTGCTGGAGCCCGCGCTCGCCGCGCGGCCGGGGAGGGTCGATCTCGCCATCGACATCCCGCTGCCCGATGCGGATGCCCGCCGCCGCCTGCTCGAGCTCTACGCGCGCGGGGTGGAGCTCCGGCTCGACGACCCGGACTCCGTCGTCGCGGCGACCGCGGGCGTCACCGCGTCGTTCATGAAGGAGCTGGTGCGCAAGTCCGCCCTGGTCGCGGCGCTTCGAGACGGGGGCGGGGACCCGCTCGTCGTGACCGACGCGGATCTCTCGTCCGCCCTCGGCGAGCTGCTGGACGAGGGGAACGCCCTGACGCGGGCGCTGCTCGGGGCCGGGGAACCCCCACCGGGGACCGAGTGGCTGCAGCCCGGCATCCAGGGTGGCTGGGTGAGCCCGGGCGACGCCGAGGGCTGAGGCGTGCCGTTCCGCCGATCGGCGCCGGTGGTTCGCCCCGAGGACGTGGCACGGCTGGGTCGCGAGCTCCTTCGGCTGGATCCGTGGTCGTTCTGGACCGTCGAGCTCGAGCCCGGCGCCGACGCCTCGTTCGCCGTGCTCGGAGTCACCGGCTCGTTCGTCGCGGTGGCCAACGGGCTCGAGGGGTACCTGGTGGCCGAGGGGCGCCGGCTCGTCGTCGACGGCCGCGACCTCGGCGGCTTCCGCGAGGCCCGGCGGGCGGCGAAGACCCTTCGCGGCAAGCTCCTGGACATCGGCGCCTCGACCGCGGAGGTCACGCCGTTGATCGTCCTCACGCGGGCGGTGGCCGGCGGGCCGAAAGAGCACGACGGCGTCCGCGTGCTCCGCCCCGAGGACGTCGTGCCGACGATCACCGCTCGCGACCGCGTGCTCGACCCCGGCACCGCCGAGCGCCTCGCGCGCCGACTGGGGCGCGTCCTGGAGGGCCCGGTGCAGCGCCCGCCCGAAGAAGAGGAGTAGCCGCCTTCCGCGGGGAGCCGCGTAGGCTGGTCGTCGTGCGGTTCCGCTACTCGCGCTGGGACGACACGCAGGACCCGTTCGGCCCGGACCTGCCCCCCGCAGAGCTGCTCGAGGAGCTCTCTGAGGACATCCTGTCGGGCGACGGCGCCGAGGGCGCGCTCTCGCGGCTCCTGCGGCGAGGCATGCAGGGGCGGTTCTCCGGACTCGACGCGCTGCGGGCCCGTCTCCGCGAGCGCCGCGCGCGGGAGCAGGCCGCCCTGAACCTCCAGGGCCCGCTGGAGGAGATCCGTGAGTCGCTCGAGGAGATCGTGGAACGAGAGCGCACCACGCTCTCGTTCGAGGCGGACGACGACGCCCGACTGCGCGAGACGTTCCTCGACGCGCTCGCGCCGGACGTCCCCGGCCGGGTCCGCGAGCTGAGAGAGTATCGGTTCCGCGACGCGCAGGCGCAGCGGATGTTCGACGAGCTGATGGAGCGCCTCCGCGAGGAGGTGATGGGCGCGTACTTCCGGAACATGGCGCAAGGCATGCGCGACCTCTCGCCCGAGCAGCTCCAACGCTTCCGCGACATGTTGTCCGAGCTGAACCGGATGATCGAGCGTCGGGAGCGCGGCGAGCACACCGCCGAGGACTTCGCCTCGTTCATGGAGCGGTACGGGGATCTCTTCCCCCAGAACCCCAAGACGCTCGACGAGCTGCTCGAGCAGATGGCTCGGCGGATGGCGGCGATGTCGCGCCTGCTCGCATCGATGTCGGCCGAGCAGCGGGCGGAGCTCCAGGCCCTCGCCGAGCAGGTCATGCAGGACATGGACCTCGCGTTCGAGGTCGACCGGCTGGGCGCCAACCTGTCCTCGGCATTCCCCGAGATGCCGTGGGGCGAGCCGGCGCTCGCCGGCGGCGAGGATGCCATGCCGCTCTCGGCGACCGTCGACGCGATGGAGCGGCTCCACGACTACGAGGACCTCGACCGGTCGCTCCGCGGGGAGTACGCCGGAGCGTCGGTCGACGACGTCGACGAGGAGGCCCTCCGCCGGACGCTCGGCGAGGAGGCGATCCGCGACCTTCGGCGGCTGAAGCAGATCGAGCGCGCGTTGAAGGAGGCCGGCCTCGTCTCGCGCCGTGAGGGCCGGCTCGAGGTCACGCCCAAGGGCGCCCGCAAGCTCGGGGAGCGCGCGCTGGTGCGGGTGTTCGAGCAGCTCCGGCGCGACCGGGAGGGAACGCACGAGGCGCATGAGGTGGGCGGCCTCGCGGAGCCGACCGGGGCGACGCGGCCGTGGCGGTTCGGCGACTCGGGGCAGATCGCGGTGCAGCGGACCGTGTTCAACGCCGTGCTCCGGGGCGGGCCGGGCGAGCGGGTCCGGCTGCTTCCCGACGACTTCGAGCTGGTCGAGGCGGAGCAGCGAACGGAGGCCGCCACCGCGCTCCTGCTCGACCTGTCGTTCTCGATGCCGCTGCGCGGCCACTTCGTCCACGCGAAGCGGATGGCGCTCGCGCTCCACGCGCTGATCGAGGGCCGCTACCCGCACGACACGCTCTACATGATCGGTTTCAGCGACTACGCGCGCCCGATGCAGCCGCAGGACCTGACCGCCGCGGGGTGGGAGCGCGTGTACGGGACGAACATGCAGCACGCGTTCAACCTGGCCGGGCGGCTGCTCGCGCAGCACCCGCGTGCGACGCGTCAGGTGATCATGGTGACCGACGGCGAGCCGACCGCGCACCTCGAGGGCGAGCAGGCCTTCTTCTCCTGGCCTCCCGTCCCCAAGACGATCCGCCTCACGCTCGCCGAGGCTCTGCGCCTGTCGAAGGCCGGCGTCACGCTCAACGTCTTCATGCTCGAGGACTCGCCCGGCCTGATCCGTTTCATGGAACGCCTCGCCGAGCTCACCGCCGGCCGGATCTTCCTGATGGACGACCGCCAGATGGGCGAGTTCATCGTCCGCGACTACGTCGCCCGCCGCGAGCGCTAGGCCCCTTCGGGCGAGGTCACGCTCGCCCAGCCGAGAGGGTTTACGCTGGCTTCCGGGAGTTGTCCCTTCGGCGCGAACCTCGCCGGGTCGATGAGCGGGCGTCATCGAGACGTTGATACGATGAGCCGTGAAGTCCAAGTTTCGCGTACTCGTCGAACAGCCAACGCGGGGCAAGCGCTGGGTCGCCGTTGGGGCGGACTGGCCGGGACTCGAACGGGGCGGCAAGACGGAGGACTTGGCGGTCGCGAAGCTCGTCGACTACGTCCCGCGGTACCTTCCAGTCGCGAAGCGCGTCCGGCTGGGCTCGCAGCTCACGACCCAGACCAAGCTTGACATCATCGGTCGGTACCCGGGGGTCGGCTCGACCGATTATTGGGGCATCTCGTTCGCGCCTTCGCCGCTGGACCGCCAGCCGTTCGACGCGCCGACGTTCGACCGCCAGGTGCGGCTGCTCCGCGCGGCGTGGGCCGAGTTCGACGAGACGGCCGCCCGCGTATCGGCAGAGCTCCGGCCGGGTGTCCGGGGCGGCGGCCGCTCCCGTGACCAGATCATTCGCCACGTCCTGGCGAACGAGGGTGAGGACTTCTCGAGGCGCGTGAATGCCAAGTCCGAGCTGGTGGACCTGCTGAGGCCGAGCGGACTCGCCCAGCACCGCGACCGCTTCGTTGAGGTGATGCGTGCGTGGTACAAGGAGGGCAAGCCGCTCGGCAAGTGGACGATCCCATACCTGCTTCGACACGGCTTACCACGTGCTCGACCACACCTGGGAAATGCAGGATCGAGACCTGTCGGACGACGCCACCACCAGGTGACCGCCTCGACGCAGGGA
>JBOGVL010000181.1:0-6185 GCA_050692535.1 Actinomycetota bacterium
GAAGATCATCGGCGGCGTCGCCGGGGTCGTCGGCGGTTCGATGCTCATGACGATGGTCCCGCTGCCGGCCCTGGTGAAGCTGCTGATGGTGGCGATCTTCGTGCTCCTCGGCTACACGATCCCGAGTGCGCAGATCCGCGCGATGGCCAACAAGCGCCAGAAGGGGATCCAGCGGCAGCTGTCGGACGTGATGGACCTGCTCACGATCAGCGTCGAGGCCGGGCTCGGCCTGGACGCCGCCGTCGCGCAGGTCGTGAAGAACGTGCCCGGGCCGCTCTCCGAGGAGCTGTCCCGCCTGTCGCAGGAGATCCAGATCGGCGTCTCCCGCTCGGACGCGTTCCGGCACATGGGCGACCGCACGAGCGTCCCCGAGCTCAAGGGCTTCGTCCTGGCGATGATCCAGGCCGACCTGTTCGGCGTGTCGATCGCGAACGTGCTCCGCGCCCAGGCGCGCGAGCTGCGGCTCAAGCGACGGCAGCGGGCGGAGGAGATCGCGCAGAAGATCCCCGTCAAGCTGCTGTTCCCGATGATCTTCCTCGTGCTTCCCGCGACGTTCATCGTCGTGCTGGGCCCGGGGGCCATCAAGATCTATCAGCAGTTCTTCGGCTAAGGCGGCTCCTGCATCGCCGCATGAGGCTCCGCGTTCGCGGAGTCTCATGCGCGTCCGGGCCACTGCTACCCTTCCCCGCATGTCGAAGGTCGCGTACCAAGGGGAGCCCGGCGCGTACAGCGAGCGAGCCGTGCTCGCGCTCTTCCCCGAGGTCGAGCCGCTCCCGTGCGACACGATCCGGCTCACGTTCTCGCGCGTGACGAGCGGCGAGGCGGACTTCGGCGTGGTGCCCGTCGAGAACTCCCAGGCCGGATCCGTGAACGAGACCTACGACCTGCTCCTGCGCTCGAGCCTCGTCAGGATCACGGGCGAGGTCGTGATCCGCGTCGACCACGCCCTGCTCGCGCCGCCGGGGACCCGGCTCGAGGGCATCTCGCGGGCGTACTCGCACTGGCAGGCCCTCGCGCAGTGCGAGGAGTTCCTCACGTCGCACCGGATCGACCCCGTCCCCGTGCACGACACCGCCGGGGCCGCTCGGATGGTCGCCGAGCGCGCGCGGGCCGACGAGGCGGCGATCGCGAGCGTCGAGGCCGGCACCCGGCTCGGCCTGACGGTGCTGGCTGAGCACATCCAGACGTACCCCGACAACTTCACCAAGTTCGCCGCGATCGGGACGAGCGACGCGGGACTGGGGACCGCGAACAAGACCTCGCTCGTGATGGCCGGCGACGATCGGCCGGGTTCGCTGTTCCGCTCGCTGCAGCCCCTCGCCGATCGCGGCGTGAACCTCACCAAGCTCGAGTCGCGGCCGCGGCGCGGGGCGCCGTTCGAGTACGTGTTCTACATCGACCTCGACGGCTCGGCCGAGGACGCCAACGTCGCCGAGGCGCTCGACGAGGTCCGCCTGCACACCTCCATGCTGAAGGTCCTCGGGTCCTACCCGGCGTCCAAGGGCCCGGTCTAGGGCCGTCCGCCCGCGAGGGCGTGGGATGATGCGCCATGCCCTCGCACCATGGGGCGCGGCACGCCGCCCGATCCCGCTTCCCCTTCGCCGCGGTCGCCGCGCTCCTGGCGGTCGTCGCGGCCGTCGTCGTGAGCGTCCGGCTCGCGGCGTCCGAGGGTGGCGGCCGGGCCGGGGACGCGCCGTCGCCGCCGGCAACGGCCTCGACGGGCGTCGAGCCTTCGCCCAGCGACTCCATCTCGCCCGCGGTCTCGCCTTCGCCCGCTCCCGTGTCGGCGGGCCCGATCAACACCACGTTCGCGGGCATGACGACGTTCCGAGGGAACGCGATGCGCAGCTGGTACGGCGCGGGGCCCGTCCCCGAGGACCCGCACATCCTCTGGCGGTACCCGGCGGAGGGCGGCCTGTGCTCGACCTCGTCCGACCAGCACGGGGAACGAGTGTGGTGCGGGACGGGATGGACCGGCCAGCCCAACGTGATCGTGGCCGAGGACGGGTCGATCGAGGTCCGGATCAACGCCTACGACGGCGCGTACCACTTCCTCGACGGACGCACCGGCGAGCCGGTCCGCTCCGAGCTGCAGACCGGCGACCTCGCGAAGGGCTCGGCGACGAGCGACCCCGACGGCTACCCGCTCTACTACGCCGGCTCGCGGGACAACTACCTGCGTGTGGTGGCGCTCGACCGGGCCGAGCCGACGGTCCTGTGGCAGCTGAACGCGTCGACGAGCGTCCCGAACCCCGTGTGGAACAACGACTGGGACGGCGCCCCGCTCGTGATCGGCGACTACCTGCTCGAGGGCGGGGAGAACTCATGGTTCTACGTCATCCGGCTCAACCGCGACTACGACCCGAACGGCAAGGTGACGGTGGACCCGCGGGTCGTCGCGACGGTGCCCGGCTACGACGAGGCGCTGCTCGCGGCGATCCCCGACACCAACGTCTCGATCGAGAACTCGGTGGCGTTCTTCGAGGGAGTGGCGTACTTCGCGAACTCCGGCGGCCTGGTCCAGGGGTGGGACATCTCGCGCGTGCTCGAAGGGGGCCGGAAGGTTCGGCGCGTCTTCCGCTTCTGGACCGGCGAGGACACCGACGCGAGCGTCGTGATCGACGAGGCGGGCATGCTCTACGTGGCCAGCGAGCTGGAGCGCTTCTCGGCCCGCGCGCAGGAGGTCGGGCAGTTGATGAAGCTGGACCCGTCCCGGCCGGACGACCCGCTCGTCTGGTCGTTCCCGATCACCGAGCGCGGCGCCGAGGGGGCCGGCGGGGCGTGGGCGACGCCCGCGATCACGGCCGACACGGTGTACATCGCGACCAATTACGGCGACCTGATCGGGATCGATCGCGAGAGCGGTCGCGAACGTTGGCGGATCCATCTCCCCGGCCCGACGTGGTCCTCGCCGGTGCCCGTGGACGAGGTGCTCCTCCAGGGCGACTGCGACGGGACGCTCCACGCGTTCGACATCTCCGACCCTCGGCGGGAGCCGCCCGAGCTGTGGTCCCTCTCGCTCGGGAGCTGCATCGAGTCCACGCCGTCGGTCCTGGGGGGGATGATCTGGGTCGGCACTCGCGGCGGCGGGGTCTACGGGATCGGGGACCGCTGAGGGCGCCCGCGGTCAGCCGAAGATCTGCTGCAGGTCGAAGAGCTCGCGGATCTGGTTCGTCCGCCAGACCACGAGCCCGACGCCCACGGCGACGATCGCCGCGAACCCGGCGATCTGGGTGACGCGCCGCTGCGACGGGGAGCCCCACCCCTCCGCCACGAAGCCGGCGGCGATCCCGGCGACCAGGCCGCCGAGATGGGCCCACAGGTCGATCGTCCCGACGACGATCCCGAGCAGCGCGTTGAGCAGCAGGAGCATCGCCGCCATCCGCAGGTTGGCGGAGGCCATCGCGAGGTGCCGGCGCCGGTAGTTGTAGGCGATGAACGCGCCGAAGATCCCGAAGATCGCGCCCGACGCCCCGACCGCGATCGTCCCCACGTCGCTGAAGGCGTACGACGTGGCGCTCGCCACGAAGCCGGAGACGAAGTAGATCAGCAGCATCCGGGTCGAGCCGAGGTTCGACTCGATCATCGAGCCGAACAGCCACAGGGCGTATCCGTTGAAGGCGATGTGCAGGAAGCCCGCGTGCAGGAACATCGCCGTGAAGAGCCGCCAGTACTGCCCGCTCGCGATCGCCAGCGGCTGCATCCCTCCGAGGTCGAACAGCTCCTGCCTCGTCGGGCCGTTGAAGAGCGCGCCCGGCCCGCCCGTCACGACCTCGACCGCGAACACCCCGAGGATCACCACCAGGAGTGCCTTCGTCGCGCTCACGCCGCCCCGGACGGCGCGGCCCGGTCCCTGGCGGAACTCGCGTCGGGCCTGCTCGACGCACTCGGGGCACTGGAAGCCCACGGGAGCCTGGATCATGCAGTCGGGGCAGATCGGCCGCTCGCAGCGGGTGCAGTGGACGCGTGTCTCCTCGCCGGGATGCCGATAGCAGACCTCGACGGTCGGCGCCGGGGGGGGAGGGAGGTGGTCCTCGGACATGGCGCTCATCCTACGGGTGGTTCGCCCGAACACCCGGGGCGGTTCTGATGGGCGTGCGGGCGCTCAGCGCTCGCGATGGTGCGCCATCGGACCCTCGTAGTGCGGCCCGTGGTCGTGCGGGTCGACGTGTACGGTCGCCCCGCGCAGCCGGGGGATCGCGTGCAGCAGCTCGTGCTCGACCTCCTCGGCGACGCGGTGCGCCCCCTGGACGGACATGCCCGCGTCGACCATGATCTCCAGCTCGGCGTTCAGGACGTGACCGGTCCACCGCGCCTTCGCCGAGGTCACGTGTTCGACGCCGGGGACCACCCCGGCGACGGCCTCGAGCATCAGCACCGTCGTGTCGTCGGTGCCGTCCAGGATCCGGCGGACCACGCTCCGGCACGCCTGCCACAGCACGACCAGGATCGCCCCGGTGATCGCGAGGCCGGCGATCGGGTCGGCGCGCTCGAACCCGAGGGCCACGCCGATCGCGCCGGCGAGCACGCCGAGCGAGGTGAGCCCGTCCGTGCGGGCGTGGTAGCCGTCGGCGACCAGGGCCTCCGAGCCGATGCGCCGGCCCACGCGGATCCGGTACAGGGCCACCAGCTCGTTGCCCGCGAACCCCACGACCGAGGCGGCCATCACCCAAGGCAGGTGCTCGATCTCGGGCGGCTCCCCGAGCCTGCGGACGGCCTCCCAGGCGGCGAAGCCGGCCGACGCGGCGATGATCGCCACGATCACGATGCCGGCGAGGTCCTCGGCCCGCTCGTATCCGTAGGAGTACCGCTTCGTCGGCGGGCGACGCCCGATCGCGAACGCGATCCATAGCGGGATCGCCGTGAGGGCGTCGGTGATGTTGTGGACCGTGTCGGCGAGGAGGGCGACGGAGCCGGTGACCGCGACGATCACCACCTGGATGCCCGCGGTCAGCGCCAGGGCGAGGAGCGAGACCTTGACGGCGCGGATGCCGGCGGCGCTGCCCTCCAGCGCCGCGTCGATCCGATCGCCGTGATCGTGCGAGTGGCCGTGGTCACCGTGCTCCGTCACGCGGGGAATCTATCCCGCGTGGACTCGGCCTACGCGTCCATGCGCGGCAGCGCCTCGACCGCGACCGCGACCTCCTCCTCCTGGAAGAGGGTCGCCCACCGGTCGAGGATGGTCCCGTCGGCGCCGATCAGGTAGATCCACGGCTCGGTGAGGTCGCCGTTGCGCAGGAGCCAGTCGGCCGCCGCCTGGTTGATGACCTGGTTCTGGAAGTCCCGCCAGATCTCGACGTGGATGAAGACGGCGCGGTCGGCGAATCGGCCGGCGAGACCCTGGACGACGTCCGTCACGGGGCCGCAGAACTGGCTCACGCAGTAGACGGGCGTGGAGAACACGACGAGCGCGGGCCGACCCTCCTCGATCGCGCGAGCGATCGTCCATTGGTGGAGCTCCTGATCCGGCACCCCCTCCCGGCCGTCGCCTCGGGAGTCGATCGCCTCGATGGGGGCGTCGGTGGAGTCCAGCGTCAGGTTCTCGGTCTCGAGCGCGGGCTCCCCGGGCGCCGGATAGGCGGGGTCCTCCAGGACGGCCAGCTTCGTGCTCGCGCGCTGGACCCCGATCCCCTCGACGTCGGCCGTCACATCCACCTGCCAGAACCCAGGGCGGTCGAACGTCACGTCCTCCGCCTGGTAGACCCCGCGCGCCTCCGAAGGCAGGGTGACCCTCGGCCCTCCGGGCTCGTCTGCGGTGCCCGGGGTCGGGAGATAGACCGCGACCGCCGAGGGTCCGGCCTGTGGCTCCACCGATCCCTCCGCGGTCCCGACGAAGCTGAACGCGAAGTCCACGGACCCGAAGCTGACCAGCCGTTGGTCGGCCAGGATCAGCCCGACCGACACCCGCTGGGGCGCGCCGACGTAGTGATCCGAGGTGGCCAGGGCGGCCGCCATCTGGGCGGCCGGTGGCGTCGTCGAGCCGCGGTCCGGCTCACCGTTGGACGTGCAGGCGGCGAGCGCCAGGCCGAGCACGAGGACGGCCGCGGGGCCGGGGAGGCGACGCACGGCACCATCATCGCGCGAGGGGGTGAGTTCGTCAGGCCTCGCACCCGAGGCTCTCGAGGCCGATCGTCGCCAACGCGGCGTTCGCGGCCTCCAGGAGGGCCTCGACGTCGGCCGGGAAC
>JBOGVL010000182.1:0-6182 GCA_050692535.1 Actinomycetota bacterium
CCCCCCTGCTTGGACGCCCATACCTTGAGCGGCAGGCCCCAGAGCTTCACGAAGCCCGCGGCGTGACGCTGGTCGAAGGCGTCCTGGCTCCCGTAGGTCGCGAGCGACAGGTCGTAGAGCGAGGCGTCGGCGCTGCGGCCGGCGACGGCGCAGCTCCCCGCCGCGAGCTCGAGCCGTACCTCCCCGGTCACGTGCGTCTGGGTCGCGTCGACGAACGCGTCGATCGCCTGGCGGAGCGGGCTGAACCACAGACCGTCGTAGACGAGGTCCGCCCACCGCCGCTCGATCCCCGGCTTGAAGTGCGCCACCTCACGCTCGAGCGTGAGGTCCTCCAGGGCCCGGTGCGCGGCGATGAGCGCGAGCGCGCCCGGCACCTCGTAGAGCTCGCGTGACTTGATGCCGACGCGGCGGTTCTCGATCATGTCGACGCGCCCGAACCCGTACCGACCGCCGAGCGCGTCGACCGCGCGAATCAGCTCGGGCAGCGGGCGCGGCGTCCCCTCGAGCGCGATCGGGATCCCTCGTTCGAACGCCACCGTGAGCTCGGCCGGCTCCGGCGGTCGCGCCCGCGGTGCGGCCGTGCGCTCGAACGCGTCCTCGGGCGGCGCCGCCCACGGGTCCTCAAGCTGGCCGCACTCGATCGTGCGGCCCCAGAGGTTCTCGTCGACCGAGTACGCCGTGGCGACGTCGGAGATCGGGATGCCCCACTCGCCGGCGAGGGCGACCGCCTTCTCGCGCGCGATCCCCGGGTCCCGGATCGGTGCGAGGATCTCGAGGTCGGGCGCCAGCACGCCGAACGACACCTCGAACCGGACCTGGTCGTTCCCCTTGCCGGTGCAGCCGTGCGCGAGGGCGTCGGCGTCCACCGCCCGGGCGACGCGGACGACCTCGTCGGCGATCAGCGGGCGCGCGAGCCCCGACACCATCGGGTACTTGTCCTCGTACAGGCCGTTCGTCTTGATCGCCTTGGTCAGGAACTCGGTCGCGAACCGCTCGACGGCCTCGACCACGCGGACGGAGGCGGCGCCCGCGAGCTCGCCGCGGCGGCGGATCTCGTCGAAGTCCTCCTGCTGCCCGACGTCGACCGCGACCGCGTGCACCTCGAACCCGCGGTCGGCGAGCCAGCGGATCGTGACCGACGTGTCGAGACCCCCCGAGTACGCGAGGACGGCGCGCCGGCGCGCTCCTGGTGCCCCGTCCATCCGCCTCACTCCTCCCCCTCGCCGATGCCGCGCAGCGCCGCCTCGACCGCGCGGCCCGTCGATCCGTTCCGGGGGACGACGAGGATCGTGTTGTCGCCGGCGATCGTGCCGGCGATCGAGGGGAGCGCGGCCCGGTCCAACGCCTCGGCGAGCGCGTTCGCCGCGCCGGGCGGCGTCCGGATCACGACCAGCTCCCCGGCTCCCAGCGCGAAGGACATCGCGAACTCGTTCAGCGCGTGACGCAGCAACGTCGCGGAGGGAGCGAGGGCGTCCGCCTGTCCCGGCACCACGTACCGAAGGCCCCGCGGATCGTGCACGCGGGCGAGGCCGAGCTCCTCGACGTCGCGACTGATCGTCGACTGCGTCGCCTCCAGGCCGAGCGCCCGCAGTCGCGCGCGGATCTCCTCCTGGCTCGCCAGACGCTCCCCTTCGACCAGCGACAGGATCGTCTGCTGCCGCTTGGCCTTCGTCGCGGCCCCGTTGCGGTTCACGCCGAGCCCCCGGTCGCGTCGCGGGTCACCATGGTCCCGATGCCCTCGGGAGTGAACAGCTCGAGGACCAGCGCGTGCTCGACGCGGCCGTCCAGGAGGTGGACGCGCGGGATGCCGGCCTTCAGGGCGCGCACGGCGCTCTCGAGCTTGGGGATCATCCCGCCCTCGACCACGTCGCCGCGCGCGAGCAGGTCGAGCGCCTCCTGCGCAGCGAGCTCGGACAGCAGGTCGCCGCCCTCCCCGACGAGACCCGGCACGTCGTTCACGTACACCAGCTTGTGGGCGTCGAGCCCGATCGCGAGCTCGCAGGCCAGCACGTCGGCGTTGACGTTGTACGGGTGGCCCTCGACGTCCGCGGCGATCGACGCGACGACGGGCACGAACCCGGACGACATGAGGGTGCGCAGCACCTCGGCGTTCACCCGGACGATCTCTCCGACGAAGCCGAGGTCCGGCTCGGCCTGCCGGCGGACGAGCGCGAGCCCACCGTCGACGCCGGAGAGCCCGACGGCGGGGACGTCGCCCGCGACGAGGACCGCGACGATCTCGGTGTTCAGCTTGCCGCCGAGCACCATGGTCGCCACGTCGAGCGTCTCGCGGTCGGTGACGCGGATCCCGTCGACGAACGAGGTCTCCAGGCCGAGCCGCTCGGCGACCTGGGTCAGCTGTGGGCCGCCGCCGTGGACGATCACCGGGTGGATGCCGGCGTGCTGCAGGAGCGAGACGTCCTCGGCGAACGACCGGGACAGTGGGGACCGGCTCATGACGGCACCGCCGATCTTGATCACGACCACCCGGCCCCGGTGCTCCTGCATGAACGGGAGTGCCTCGATCAACGTCCGCGCCTTCGCGACGGTGCGCTGGCGGACCTGCGGCGGGGGCACCGCGGGCGTCACGTCGTGTACTCCGCGTTGATCTTCACGTAGTCGTAGGAGAGGTCGACGCCGAGCGCCCGGCTCGCGCCCGGTCCGTCGCCGATCGACACGCCGATCACGACATCGTGGGCGGAGATCGCCTCGCGCGCGGCTTCGGCGCCGGCTGCGAGGTACAAGGTCGCGACCTCGCCGGCAGCGATCACGGGCACGTCGCCGATGACGGCGTCGACGCGCAGCGGCTGGAACGGCACGCCAGCCGCGCCGACCGCCTGCAGGAGCCGCCCGGGGTTCGGGTCGCCGCCGAACAGGGCCGTCTTCACCAGCAGCGACTCCGCGACCGCCCGGGCGACGACCCGCGCGTCCGCGTCCGTCCGGGCCCCGGAGACCTCCACGAGGAGCGTGTGGCTCGCGCCCTCCGCGTCGTCCGCCAGCTGTCGCAGGAGGGACGCGGCGACCTCGTTCATCGCGTCCACGACCTGGTCCCACGCCGACGACCCGGGGACCACCGCCTCCCCCCCGGCCGCGCCGCTCGCGAACAGGAGCACGGTGTCGTTCGTGCTGGAGCAGCCGTCGACCGTGAGCGACTCGAAGGCGGGCTCGAGCACGTCCGTGGCCAGTCGTCCGATGTCCGAGGGCGGGATCGGGGCGTCGGTGGTGACGAAGACGAGCATCGTCGCGAGCCGAAGGTCGGGCGCGATCATGCCGACGCCCTTCGCGCACCCTCCGACCCGGAATGCCCCGCGGTCGGCCGTGGCCTGCTTGGGGACGGTGTCGGTCGTCAGGATCGCCTCCGCGAACGCGTCGCCGCCGTCGGGCGACAGGTCGCCGACGAGGGACGGGACCGCCGCCAGGTACTCGTCGACGTGCAGCGGCTCGCCGATCACGCCGGTCGAGCACGCCAGCAGGACCGAGGGATCCAGGCCGAGCGCGCCGGCGACCGCCGCGGTGGTCGACTCGGCGTCCCGGTCGCCGGCCGCTCCGGTGCCGGCGTTTGCCTGACCGCTGTTCACCACGACGGCCCGCGCGAGCCCGTCCGACACGCGCCGTCGCGACAGCCGCACCGGCGCCGCCGCGAACGCGTTCGTCGTGAAGAGCCCGGCGGCGCTCCGCGCCTCGTCGGCGACCAGCAACCCGAGGTCGGCGCGGCCGGAGGGCTTCAGGCCCGCCGTGACGCCGGCCGCCCGGAATCCGCGCGGGAACGTCACGCTCACGGGTAGATCCCGTCGCGCGGAAGCGCCGTCGTCTCGTCGCAGCCGATCATCAGGTTGAGGTTCTGGATCGCCTGCCCGGCGGCGCCCTTCACGAGGTTGTCGAGCGCGCCGACGACGATGGCGGCGCCCGTCCGCCGGTCGACGGCCGCCTGCAGCTCGACGACGTTCGAGCCGCGCACCCGCTTGGTGTCCGCCATGAGGCCGAGCGGCAGGACTCGAACGAAGGGCTCCCCTTCGTACGCGTCAGCGAGGGCTCGGGCGAGCACCTCGCTCGTGGCCCCCGCCGAGGCCCGCGCGAACGTGGTGGTCAGGACGCCGCGGACGGCCGGCACCAGATGCGGGACGAACGACACGCGGACCTCGGCATCGGCCGCGAGCGCGAGCGCCCGTTCCATCTCCGGCGTGTGCCGGTGCACGGGGAACCGGTAGGGCCGGATGCTCTCCTCGGTGGCCGCGTGGCTCGCGGCCTCGCCGGAGGAGCGCCCCGCCCCCGACAGCCCGGTCTTCCCGTCCACGTGGATCGCCCCCGGCTCGACGAGCCCCGCCGCCAGCAGCGGTGCGAGCCCCAGGACGGACGCGGTCGGGAAGCACCCGGGGTTCGCGACGAGGTGCGCGGAGCGGATCTGGTCGCGGAAGCGCTCGGGCAGCCCGTACACGGCCTTGCCGAGCCACGCCGGCGCCGGATGGTCGAAGCCGTACCACTCCGGATAGTCCGCGGCGGGCAGTCGGAAGTCGCCGCTCAGGTCGATCGCGCGGGCGCCGCCCTCCAGGAGCGCGGGCGCGAGGCCCGCGCTCTCACCATGGGGCAACGCCAGGAAGACGGCGTCGAGGTCCCGGGCCTGCTCGACGGGGCGGATCGTCTGGGCGGCGGCGGGCGTGCTCGCCAGGTGCGGATGCACGTTGCCCAGCGAGCGGCCGGCGCTCCGGCCGCCCCCCAGGAAGGCGAGCTCGACCAGCGGGTGCCCGAGCAGCAGCCGGACCAGCTCGCCGCCCGTCGTCCCGGAGGCACCGAGGACCCCCACCTTCTCCATAGCGAGTATTCATGCAACAAATGCATGGAATCGTCAACCCGGCACCGGCCTCGGGTGCGGACCGGGAGGCCTACGCCGGACCTCCCCCGTTGCCGTCCGGTCGTCCCGGCGTGTCGAAGCGGACCGAGGCGAGCTGCGCCTGCGCTCGCTCGATCGCCTCGGCGAGCCAGGCTCCCTCCTGCGGCCCGCGGTCGTCCCGTCTGGGGAACATGAACTGGTTGAGCGTCTCGTCCGAGCCGAACTGGATCCCCTTCGTGGCGAGGTACTCGCCGACCGCGAACTCCCACGAGAACAGCGCGGTCCCGTCCTCGAACGCCTGGACCGTGTACGTGAGGTACGGGTTCGGCTGGCAGACGTACACGCGTACCCCCCGGGGCGCACGCTCGGACCCGGGGCGAAAGCCGAACCGGTCGAGGGCCTCGTCGAAGTCCACGGCCAGAGCCTAGGACCGCGCGAGCGCCTCGGGCGCGATCATCGGGCCTCCTCGTGAAGGGGAGTTCAGGGAACCGCCTCGAGCCGCCCCTCGGCAAGGGGCGGCGCCGTGCCCCGGCCGCGCGCCACCGATCCGCGGGTCTTCCCGAGTCCCGCCCGGAGCTCTTCCGCGGCGTTGCCGACCATCGCCGCCGCTCGGGCGACCTTGTTCTCGACCACGCCCTCCAGCGCGTCCAGCAGCGCCGCCACCTCCTCGAGCGCCGTCCGCGCGTCGCCGGCGTCGCCGAAGCGATGGACGAGGCTGTAGAGGAACAGCAACACGGGGAGCGCCGTCGAGTACGGGACGACCACCACGCCGCGCGCGAAGGCGTCCGCGTGGGCGCGCCGCAGCACGGCGAACGCGGCGTCCGGCACGGCGGCGACGGCGACCGGCGCGGTGATCGCGGGATCGAGATACTGCGAGACCTCGCGAACGCGGGTGGTCACCAGCCGCTCGACGTCGCGCGCCAGGAGCTCGCGCCGGATCGGGTCGTCGCACGCCTCGAGCGCCTCGAGCTGGGCCATCGCCGTCCACTTGGAGTCCACGGGGAGGCGCCGGCCGTCCGGCAGCTCGAGGCCGAACTCGACCACCTTGCCGTTGACCCGGAGATCGGTGACGAGCATGCCCGGGGGGAGCTGCGCGAGCTGTTCGCGGAGGACGTTCTCACCCGCCCGCCCTCTCGCGTCGCCCCCGACGAGGACGTTCGAGAGGCGGCGGACCACCTCCCAGGACTCGCGCTCGCGCTCGCGTCGATCGTCCTCGCGGAGGGCGAGCCGTTCCAGGGCCGTCCGGGCGGCCCCCACCTCTCGGCGAAGGGTCTCCGCGCCGCCGCCCGCGAGGACCGCGCCGTCGGCGAGCCGACGCAGTTCGGCGGCCTGGACCTCCAGGCGGGCCTCGATC
>JBOGVL010000183.1:0-6181 GCA_050692535.1 Actinomycetota bacterium
GCGGTAGCCGTGCTCCTCGGCGAACGCGTTGATCAGCGGCGTGAGCTCGTCGAATCGGCGATACGTCTCGCGCGTCCGGCGCTTCAGGGCGATCCACTCGTCCACGATCTCGGTCATCCTCGGGGCGGGGTCGCTCTGCTCGCGCTCGTGCTTGTGGCGGAAGAGCGGACAGAGCGGCTGGTACTCGCACCAGTCGCAGAGCGGGTTCTGGCGCGGCTCGAACTTGGCGGCGGCGATGCGCTCGGCGACGGTCGAGATCCGCCGGCGAAGCTCGTCCACGTCGGCCGAGGTGCGCGCGGTCGTCATTCGCTGTCCGGGGAGGAGGTAGTAGAGCGTGAGCCGCTCGGGCTCGATCCCCCAGACCTCCTTGGCCGCGAGGTGGTAGACGGAGAGCTGCAGGTCCCGGTCGATGCGTGCCTGCGGCGGAAGCCGGCGGTTGGTCTTGTAGTCGATGATCTCGTAGCCCCCGCCGGGGATGCGGTCCATCCGGTCGATCACGCCCGAGAGCTCCACGCCCTCGACCTGGATCGTGAACCGGAACTCCAGCGCGGCGGGGATGCGGTAGCAGGGCGCGTTCTCCTGGTGGTACTGGGCAAGCACCTGGCGGCCGTGGTCCCGGTACATCCGCTCCTCCGACTCGCCGGCGAAGCCGAGCGAGTTCCACGAGATCTCGAGCATCTCGTGGAGCTCGTCCAGCCCCGGCGGGACGGGAACGGGCCGGTCGTGGAACAGATGCAGGGCGCGGTGGAGCGAGTCGCCGAACGCGAGGGCCGGCGAGGGGGGCTGCGGGACCCGGTCCTCGTACTGGAACTTGAACTTGGCCGGGCAGGTTTCGTAGGTGTTGATGCTCGAGTACGAGAGCCGCATCCGCATCCCTCTCCGTCGGGGCCGTGACCTGGACGGTTGCCTCTCGGGTCGCGCGAGTTTATCCTTCGATCCCCAGGAATCACAAGCGTGTAAGTTTCCACAAGTTTCCCACAGGGGGCCGAAGGTTTCGGTGAGCGGTCGGAGCTTCGTCCACCTCCACACCCACACCGAGTACTCCCTTCTGGACGGCGCCTCGCGCATCGACGCCCTCTTCCAGCGCGCGGTCGAGGAAGAGATGCCCGCCCTCGCCATCACGGACCACGGGGCGATGTTCGGGGCGCTCGGCTTCTACGAGGCGGGTCTGAGGGCCGGCGTCAAGCCGATCATCGGCGTCGAGACGTACGTGGCGCCCTCGTCGCGGTTCGAGCGCGCTCCCGGGGAGAGCGAGGAGAAGTATCGCCACCTCACGGTCCTCGCCAGGGACGAGGTGGGATACCGGAACCTCCTTCGGCTCGTGACCGATGCCCACCTGGAGGGCTTCTACCACCGTCCGCGGATCGACAAGGAGCTGCTCGCGGAGCGCGCGGAGGGGCTGATCGGGCTCTCGGGATGCCTCGCCTCGGAGATCGCCCAGCTGCTGCTGGCCGGTCAGGACGCGAAGGCGGCCGAGGTGGCCTCGACCTATGCCGACATCTTCGGCGCCGGGAACTTCTTCGTGGAGCTGCAGGACCACGGGCTCGCGGAGCAGCGGCGGATCCTCGGCAAGCTCGTCGAGCTCGCGGGGCGAACGGGGCTTCCGCTCGTCGCGACGAACGACCTCCACTACACGGAGCGAGCGGACGCCAAGCCGCACGACGTGCTGCTCTGCATCCAACAGCAGAAGGTGCAGACCGACACCAACCGTCTGAAGTTCGACTCGGACCAGTTCTACCTGAAGACCGCCGAGGAGATGCGGACGGTCTTCGGGGAGCTGCCGGCGGCCTGCGACAACACGTTGGCGATCGCGGAGATGTGCGAGCTCCGGCTTCGGTACGGCGACGACGTCCCGCCCGAGCAACGGTTTCACGTGCCGAGGTTCGAGTCGCCCGAAGGTATGGACCGCGACGCCTACCTGCGGCGCCTCGTCGAGGACGGCGCGCGAGGACGATACGGGGAGCTCACGCCGGAGATCCGGGAACGGATCGAGCACGAGCTCGGCGTCATCACGTCGATGGGCTTCTCCGGGTACTTCCTGATCGTCTGGGACCTCATCCGGTTCGCGAGAGAGAACGGGATCCGGGTAGGACCTGGACGCGGGTCGGCCGCCGGCTCGGTCGTCTCGTACGCGCTGCGGATCACGGACCTGGATCCGCTCCGGTACTCGCTGATCTTCGAGCGCTTCCTGAACCCGGGGCGGATCCAGATGCCGGACATCGACATGGACTTCGACGAGCGCCGTCGGGATGAGGTGATCCGCTACGTGGCTTCCACGTACGGCACCGACCACGTCGCGCAGATCATCACGTTCCAGACGATCAAGGGGAAGCAGGGCATCCGGGACGCCGCCCGGGTGCTCGGCTTCCCGGCGAGCGTGGGAGATCGGCTCTGCAAGATGTACCCGCCGGCCGTCCTCGGCCGCGAGCACCCGATCGAGGAGGCGCTGAAGCTCGCGCCCGAGCTGCGCGACGCCTACGAGCGCGAGCCCGAGTCGCGCGAGATCGTCGACACGGCCCGAGCGCTCGAGGGCCTCCGCCGCGAGGACTCGGTCCACGCGGCCGGGGTCGTGATCGGCGACGCGCCGTTGGTCAACTACCTGCCGCTCAAGCTCTCGAAGGACTCGCGCGACGACTCCCGCCGCATCGTGACGCAGTTCGACATGCACGGCGTCGAGAAGCTCGGCCTCCTGAAGATGGACTTCCTCGGGCTCCGGACGCTCTCGGTGATCGAGGACACCTTGGGCCACCTGCGCCGGGCCGGCGTAGAGCTCGACATCGATCACGCGTCGCTCGACGACGACGCGGTGTACGAGATGTTGAGGCGCGGGGATACGACGGGCGTCTTCCAGATGGAGTCGCCGGGGATGCGGCAGCTCATCAAGGCCCTCGAGCCCGATCGTTTCGAGGATCTGATGGCTCTCGTCGCCCTCTATCGCCCCGGGCCGCTCAACGCCGGTATGCATCACGAGTATGCGGAGCGCAAGCACGGCCGCAAGCCGGTGACGTTCCCGCATGAGGACCTTCGCGACATCCTCGAAGGGACGTACGGGATCATGGTCTACCAGGAGCAGGTCATGCAGATCGCGGTTCGGATGGCCGACTACTCGATGGCCGAGGCCGACATGCTGCGACAGGCCATGGGCAAGAAGATCCGCGCGAAGCTGATGGTCCACAAGGAGACCTTCATCCAGGGCTGCATCGACCGCGGCTATCCGGCCAAGCTCGCCAAGGATGTGTTCGAGCTGATGGAGCCGTTCGCCGACTACGGGTTCAACGCATCGCACGCCTGTGCGTACGGCTACGTCGCGTACCAGACCGCCTACCTCAAGGCCCATCACCCGGTCGAGTACATGTCGGCGGTCCTCACGAGCGTGAAGGACGACAAGGACCGCAAGCCCTTCTACCTCAACGCATGTCGGCTCACGGGACTCGAGGTGCTGCCCCCCGATGTGAACGAGTCGGAGCAGGACTTCGCCCCCGTCGCGAGCGGCGAGCCGAAGATCCGGTACGGGCTGTCGGCCGTCCGCAACGTGGGGGGCGGCGCGGTCCAGCAGATCATCGACGCCCGGCGGGCCAAGGGCACCTTCATCGGATACGCGGACTTCTGTCGCAAGGTCGATCCCGGCGTGCTCACCAAACGCGTGCTCGAGAGCCTGATCACGGCGGGCGCCTTCGACTCGCTGCACTATCGGCGCAAGGCGCTGCTCGAGAACCAGGACAAGGTGTCGCTGCCGATCGCCGCCGAGCGCAAGGCCGAGGAGGCGGGGCAGTTCTCGCTGTTCGGCGGCGGTGACCAGGCGGCGACCGAGATCGACGAGGCCGTCCTGCAGGGCGACGAGTTCGACAAGCGCCTCCTGCTCAAGTTCGAGAAGGAGGTGCTCGGGCAGTTCGTGACCGACCACCCCCTGCTCGCGGTCAAGGACGCACTGGCCGCGCAGACGAGCATGGAGCTCTCGGACGTTGGGAACCTGGGCGACGGCGACCTGGTCACGGTCGGGGGCATCGTGGGAGCCGTCGCTCGCAAGTTCACGAAGAAGGGGGACCCCTTCGCGCAGTTCCGTCTGGAGGACCTGACCGGAGGCGTCATGGTCGTGGCGTTCCCCAACGTCTACGAGCGGGTCCCGGACCTGATCGAGACCGACGCGATCGTCCTGGTCAAGGGGCGGGCCGACCTGCGCGGACGCGAGCTCCAGCTCCGGGCGGTCGAGGTCGGCGAGCCCGACCTGGGCGCCGCTCGGCCGCCGAAGGACTCGAGCTCGGTCCTCGTCGTCGACGTCGCGGCCGCCAGCTGCACGAACGCGACGATCGCCAAGCTCAAGGAGCTGCTGGCCGCGCACGCCGGCAGGTCGCCCGTGCGGGTCCGCTATCTCTCCGCGCAGGGCGTCACCCCGCTCGACGTCGGGACCTTCCGGGTGGATCCGGGCGCGGGGCTGCTCTCGGAGCTCCGGGGGCTCCTCGGACCCGACGCGGTGACGATCCTGCCGAAGGGTCCGCGACCGGACCCGGTCGTGGCCGTGCCGGATACCGCCGCCCTGCGCTCGTAGCCGCCGCTACGCTTCGCGCATGGCCTTCGAGGTGATCCCGGCGCTCGACGTGGCGGGCGGGCGGCTGGTCCGGGTGTCGGGTGGGGTCAGCACGCCGGTGGAGCGCTTCGGTGGCGACCCGGTCGCGGCGGGGAACGCGTTCGCACAGGCGGGGGCCTCCCGGCTGCACGTCGTGGACGTCGACCTCGCGACCGAGGGGCGCCCCGGCAACCTCGACATCCTGCGGGCGGTGGCGGCGCTCGGCGTCCCCATGCAGGCGAGCGGCGGCGTGTCCTCGCGGGGTCAGGTGGAGGACCTCCTCGCCGCGGGTGCCGAGCGGGTGGTGCTCGGCTCCGCGGCGCTGGCGGACCGGCGCCTGGCCGAAGACCTGATCGCGACGTACGAGGACCGCCTCTGCGTGGGGATCGAGGCGGACGGACCGGCGATCCGCCCGCGCGGGAGCGGCGAGGAGCTCCCACTCTGGGACACGCTCGTGTGGCTGGCGGAGCTCGACGTTCGCCGGTATCTGTTCACCGAGGTCCGCCGCGTCGGCGAGCTGTCGGGGCCCGACCTCGACGGGATCTGGGCGCTCGCGACGCACACCGAGCGCCCGGTGCTGGCCGCCGGGGGTATCCGTTCGGTGGACGACCTCCGCGCGGTGGCGGGGCTCGGCGGCGCGGTGGAAGGCGCCGTCGTCGGGCGCGCGCTCCACGAGGGTTTGGATGTCCGCGAGGCGATCGGCGTCGCTCGCTGACATCCGCGTCCCGGCGGGAGTGCGCGGGGGCAGCGCGTAGACTTCGGCTTCCCATGGGCTTCCTTACCGAGGTCACGGACGAGACCCGCCGCCGCCTCGAGCGGCAACCACTGGACGATTCCGGCCTGATGGCGCGGGCGATCGGGTTGCCGCCCCCCCGGCCGTTCGTCCCGGCGCTGCTGGCGGCGCGCGCCCCGGCGCTGATCGCGGAGGTCAAACGGTCCTCGCCATCCGCCGGCCGCATCGCGCAGGCGGATCCGGCCGAGCGAGCACGGGCATACGCGTCCGGCGGCGCATCGGCCGTCTCGGTGCTCACCGAACCCCGGCACTTCGACGGGGCGCTGGCCGACCTGCGCGCCGTCCACCTCGCCGTCGGGATCCCCGCGCTCCGGAAGGACTTCCTGGTCCATCCGTCGCAGGTCATCGAGTCCCGCGTGGAGGGCGCGGACGCGGTGCTCCTGATCGCGGCGGCGCTCTCGGAGCTCGAGCTGAAGGCCATGCTGGCGACGGCGGGCGACCTCGGGCTCGACGCGCTCGTCGAGGCGCACTCGGAGGAGGACCTGGACAAGGCCCTGGCCACGGACGCCGAGGTGGTAGGGGTCAACGCGCGCGACCTCGAGACCCTCGACGTCGACGTCGACGGTGCCCTCGCGCTGCTCGGCCGCGTGCCGAAGGACCGGGTCGCGGTGCTCGAGAGCGGGATCTCGACGCGCGGGGACGTCGTCCGGGCGACCCGCGCCGGGGCGCGGGCGGTCCTGGTGGGCGAGGCGCTGATGCGCGCCGACGATCCGGCCGCCAAGCTGCGCGAGCTGCGGGGGTCCGCGCCGTGAGCGCGCCGGCCGTGTCGCTACCGGACGCGCGCGGGCGCTTCGGTCCCTTCGGCGGGCGCTTCGTGCCGGAGG
>JBOGVL010000184.1:0-6155 GCA_050692535.1 Actinomycetota bacterium
CGGCCAGGAAGTTCTCGAGCAGCTGCTGCTCGGAGAACGACTTCTTCCCGATGATCATGTGGACGTTGCCGGTCCGGTCGGTCTTGTACTCGACCTTCCCGCCCTTGATGTCCTGGACGGCCTTGGTGATGTCGTTGGTGACGGTGCCGGTCTTCGGATTCGGCATCAACCCCCGCGGACCGAGCACGCGACCCGCCTTGCCGACCGCGGCCATCATGTCGGGGGTGGCGACGGCGGCATCGAAGTCGATCGTGCCCGACATGACCTGCTCGACGAGATCGTCGGCGCCGACGATGTCCGCCCCGGCGTCCTTGGCCTCGGTCGCCTTCGGGCCTTGGGCGAACACGGCGACGCGGACCGACTTCCCCGTGCCGTTGGGAAGCGACACCGTTCCGCGAACCATCTGATCCGCCTTGCGGGGGTCGATCCCGAGCCGGAACGCCACCTCGACCGTCTCGTCGAACTTGGCATCGGGGAACTGCTTGAGCGCGTTGATCGCCTCCGCCGGCAGGTACTCGCGCTCGCGATCGAGGACCTTGGACGCCGCTTCGTGGCGCTTGCCCTTGGCCGTCACGAGACCACCTCCACACCCATGCTGCGCGCCGTGCCGGCGACGATCCGCATCGCCATGTCGACGTCGTTGGCGTTGAGGTCGTCCATCTTCTGCTCGGCGATCCGGCGCAGCTGGTCCTGCGTGAGCCTGCCGACCTTGTTGCGGTTGGGCTCACCCGAGCCCTTCTCCAGCCCGGCGGCCAGCTTGATCATCTCCGCGGCGGGCGGCTGCTTGGTGATGAACGAGAACGATCGGTCCTCGTAGATCGTGAGCTCGGCCGGGATCACCTGGCCGGCCTGCTGCTGCGTCCGCTCGTTGTACTGCCGGCAGAACTCCATGATGTTGACACCGTGCTGTCCGAGCGCCGTGCCGACGGGCGGCGCGGGCGTCGCCTGTCCGGCGCGAATCTGGAGCTTGACGAGGGCGAGCACCTTCTTCTTCGCCATCTGTTCGCTTCACCTCCTGCGGTTCGAACGGCCGGCGCGGCCTCCCGCGAGTTCGATCAGACCTTCGCCACCTGGTCGAAGGACAGCTCGACCGGTGTCTCCCGATCGAAGATGTTCACGAGCACCTTCAGCTTGCTCTGGTCGAGGTTGATCTCGCTGATGGTCCCGTTGAAGTCGGCGAACGGTCCCGAGATGATCCGGACCACGTCCCCTTCCTCGAACCCGAGACGGAACTGCGGCTTCACCTCTTCCTTCTTCACCGCGAGGATCTTCTCGACCTCGCGCTTGGACAGCGGCGTCGGCTTGCTGCCGGTCCCCGCCGCCACGAACCCGGTGACACCCGGCGTGTTGCGGACGACGTACCACGAGTCGTTGTCGTAGATCATCTTCACGAGCAGGTACCCCGGGAAGACCTTGCGCTGGACGACCTGTTTCTTGCCGCCCTTGATCTCCATCACGTCCTCCATGGGGATGTGGACGTCGAAGATCTTGTCCTCCATCTGCATCGTGTGGATCCGCGACTCGAGATTCGTCTTCACCTTGTTCTCGTAGCCGGCGTAGGTGTGCACGACGTACCAGTCGCCGGGGCCGCGGAACGGATCGCCGGCCTGGGGCTCCGGCTCAACCGGCTCCTCGGCCGCCACTGCTCCGGCCGCGGCGGCGGAGACGGCCTCCGGCTCCTCCGCAGCGGGAGCGTCATCGATCGCGGGTACGACCTCCGGCTCCTCCGCGGGCTCCTCCGCGTCGGCGATCCGATCGAGGTCATCGGCGAGGTCTCCCAGGATCTGGGCGTCGGTCGCGGCCTCGACCGCCGCGGCATCGGTCACGGCCTCGGCGACGGTCTCCTCGAGCGCCTCCTCGATGGCAGCGTCGGCGATCGCCTCGACCGTGTCGGCGTCCGCCGCCGCCTCGGCGACCTCCTCCGCGAGCTCCTCCCCGGCGAGACCGGCCTCGACCGCCGAGCCGACCCGGTCCTCGAAGGACTCCTGGATCTGCGCGTCGCTGGCCGCCTCGACCGTCGCGGCATCGACCACGGCCTCCGTGACGGTCTCCTCGAGCGCCGCATCGATGGCGGTGTCGACGATCGCCTCGCGGGCGGCCGCGTCCGCGAACGCATCCACGACCTCTTCCTCCACATCGGAGTCGGGCGGGACGGGGCGAGGCTGCTCGCCCGGAGCGGACTCGGCCGGCTCCGGCGTCTGGTCGGGGACGTCTTCGTCCGAGGTGTTATCGGGAGTCTGGTTCATGGCGGGACCTTCGGGTTGCGGATCAGCTGGTGAAGACGTCGAGCACGAAACGGGAGAACACCACGTCGAGCCCGAAGACGAACGCCGTCAGCACGATGACGGTGGTGAGGACGACGATCGTGTAGGTCACGAGCTCCTTACGGGTCGGCCAGATGACCTTCTTCAGCTCCTGACGGACCTCCTTCAGGAACTGGCGCGCGCCGGTGCGCTCCTTGCGCTGCTGGAGCTGCGTTCGACGAGCCTGCGCCGCGGCCTGGGCCCGCTCGACCTGCGTGCCCTGGCGACGCTGCGCCCGCTTCATCTGCCTGTTCATCGTGCTGCTCCCTTGCAGGGGCGGAGGGACTTGAACCCCCAACCGCCGGTTTTGGAGACCGGTGCTCTACCAGGTTGAGCTACGCCCCTCCGTGATCGGTCCAGCCGGAAGTCGGGGACACCGGAAGCTCAGTATAGGGGTGGCCCCCAACCTCGGCAAAGGAGCGCCGGCCCGTCGCTCCTCAGGTTCCCGCAGGTCACCCCCGATAATCCGCGCGTGGAACCACGACGCCCGCGGGCCCTCGAGGCCGGCCTCTTCCTGCTCGTCGTCGCGCTCCCGCTCGCCTTCTTCCCGCTGTCCGAGGCCGCGTTCGTGGACGTCAAGCTCCTCGTCCTCGCGGTCGGCACGCTCCTCGTCTGGTGGTCGGGGCTCGCCGTCGACCGCCGCCTCGTGCCGCCGGCGCTTGCGCTCGCGGTCTCGCTCGGGCTCGCCGCGATCTTCGGTGTCGATCGGGCGGCGAGCCTGGTCGGCGACCTTCGTCCGACCGGGCTCACGATGCTCGCCTGCGCGATCGCCCTCGTCGTCGTGGCGCCGTCGATCCCCGACGACCTCCTCGACCGGGCCCGCGGCTGGGTCGTCGGGGCGGCGGCGACCGCCGCGCTCGTGGTCCTGGTCGAGCACGTCGCGCCGGACCTCCTCGCGGCCCTCGCGGAAGACGAGAGCTTCCGCGGTGCCACGCTCGGGAATCCCGTGCTGCTCGCGGGCTTCCTCGCCGTCGCGATCCCGGCGGCGCTCGCTCGATCGGACGAGCCCCGATGGCGAACCGTCCTGGTCTTCGCAGCGCTCGGCTCCGCCTTCGCGCTGCTCGGCGAACGCAGCGCCTACCTGCTCCCGCCGGTCGCGTTCCTCGCCGCCTGGTGGTTCGTCCGCCCCGAACGTCGCCGCCTCCTGCTGGCCGGTGGCGTGATGACCCTCGCGCTGGCCGCGTGGATCGCGGCCCCCGAGCTGAGCTCGGAGAGCGAGGGGACGGACCCGGGACGGGTCGCCGTGCAGTTCGGAACGTTCGCGGCCGAGCAGGATCGGATCGCGGTCTGGGGCGCGCAGACGCGGGCGATCATCGACCGCCCGCTGCTCGGCTGGGGGCCGGGGAACGAGTGGAGCGCCTTCGTCACCTCCGCCACGGAGGGGCAGATCGAGACCGCCACCCGGTACTGGGCGGACGCGCACAACCTCGTGATCGAGATCGGGGTGATCGCCGGCCTCGCGGGTATCGCGGCCTTCGCGTGGCTGCTCGTTCGACTCGTTCCGAGGACGGCCCGGCCCCGACGAGCCCGAGCCTGGGCGGCCGCCTCGGCGGCCACGCTCGCCGCGTACTCCCTTTACGAGCCGATCGACGTGACGCTCACCTCGCTGATGCTGCTCCTGGCCGGCGCCGCCGCGACCGAGACCGCCGCCGCGACCGAGCCGGCCGGGGGTCGCCGGTCCCGAGGCTGGGCCCGCGCCGGCGTCCTGGCCGTCCTGGTGACGGCGACGGCGATCGCCGGGATCGGCCTGGCGTCCTCGGGGCTCGAACAGTGGGGTCGAACCCACTTCGGGTCGCGATGGGCCCTCGAGCGCGCCTGGGCGATCGCCCCGTGGCGGATCTCGGCCGGGGAGGCCCTGGCCGTCGAGCTCGCGCTCGACGGGAGGTCAGGCGACGAGGACGCCGCCGCGGAGGCGCGGGATGTCGTCGACCGGCTCGTCGACGCCCACCCACGGAACCCGGGCATCCGGCTGCTCGCGGCCGACGTCGAGCTCCTGCTCCGGAACTTCCCGGAGACCCAGGCCTGGATCCGTCGGCACCGGGAGGTCTTCCCCAACGACGACGTCCGGGTCCCGAGCGAGGAACCGGGCTTCACGACCGACCCGTGACGGCCGTCTCCTTCGTGCCCGCAGGTGCGTGATGTTGCACCGGCCCTCTCCTACACTGCACGGAACGCCTCGCGCCGGCCCCGGATTGCGAGCCGATATGGACCAGCCGGTTCCTTCCCCCCCGCCCGGCGACGACGACCGGACGAGGCGCCGCGGCCTCTTCTCCGGTCGCGACCAAGGCGCTGCCGACGGCGCGTTCGACGACGCCGCCGAGCGCGTCGAGCAGCTGATGGCCGCCTACCAGGCGACGATCCAGCGCCAGCTCGAGGAGGGCCTGCGACGGATCCAGCTCACCGCCAGCTCCCTCATGCACGAGATCGCCGGCGAGGTCTGGAGGACGGCCGGCGGCGACAAGGACGAGGCACGCGCGAAGATCCTCCAGGAGCTCTCGCGCGATCAGGCGCTCCGGGGCCTCATCGCCCACTCGGACGAGCGATTCCAGGCGCTCGCCGTCCGGACCGAGCGGCTGGAGGACACCCTCAACCACGTGGCGGAATCCGTCCGCGCCACCCGGCAGCAACTCGCCGACGGCGTCGGCGTCCTCGGCGGCGCGAGCCCGGGCGACGACAAGAGCGCCGACGAGCTCCGTGCGCAGCTGGCCGACATCACGAGACAGGTGGCGGCGGCGCTCGGGACCCTCGCCGAGCGCGATCAGGCGATCGTCGACGCGGTCCGGGCGCGAGTGCGGGAGCACGGCGAGGTGGTGACCCAGGAGACCACGCGGATCTCCGCCGCGATGCAGGCGTACGTCCAGCACGGCGTCGAGGCCGTGGGGCAGCTCGCCGGGAGCATGGACGCGCAGATCAACGCGCTGGCGACACGTGAGCACGAGGTTGCCGACCGGATCGCCCGTACGGTCGAGGAGCAGATGCGGCTGCTCGGCGAACAGCTGCAGCTCCTGTACGAGCGGATGGCGATCGACGCGACCACCCTCGGCGAGGGACTGACGCAGCACGCCGAGCGGAGCGACGAGCGGCTGCGGGCGGTGGGCGAGTACCTCCATCTGCTCAACGAGCGGGTCGACGTGGCGGCTCGGGAGGGACTCGACGAGATGCGCCGGACGCTCGAGGCACGAGTCCTCGGGCTCGCGCAGCTCGTCCGATCCGACTCCGAAGCCCTTCGCCACGAGCTCGTGCGGACCGCGGAGACGCTCGACGAGCACACGGCCCGCGCGCTCGACGATCGGCTCGGGGCGGTCTCGAGCGCCGTGGCCGAGGGCACCGCGCGCATGCTGGACGAGTTCGGACGCCGGGTGCAGGACGAGACGGCGCATGCCATCCGCGCATGGATCGACGACGCGCTCTCCAGGCTCGAGGCCCAGGTCGAGGAGCAGTCTCGTCGGTTCGACGGCCGGACGGAGGAAGCCCTCTCGGCGATCGACCGGAACATGGTGCGGATGTCGGACGCGATCGAGGGACAGTTCGAGCGCCTGGGCCACGGCGTCGCCGACCGCGCCGCCCAGGCGACCGACGTCGCCATCGGCGAGCGCTTCGACGACGTCCTCGCACGCCTGCACCACGCCACCGGGACGATCGAGGACCTGCAGCGAGCGATCGCCGACGGACGGATCGAGACCGAGCAGGCGCTGGAGCAGCGGATGTCCGCGCTGGCCCGGTTGATCCGCTCGGACAACGAGACGCTGGCGCAGCAGATCGTGGCCGATCAAGAGGCCTCGAAGCAGTCGCTGCGGGCGATGAAGGAGCTCCAGGCCAACCTCCCGGCCGAGGTGATCCAGATGGTGGAAC
>JBOGVL010000185.1:0-6149 GCA_050692535.1 Actinomycetota bacterium
CTCGACCCGTACGGCCTGCCGATCGTCGGCGGCGTCGACGTGCTACGCCCGCCCGTCGCCGGCGCGTCGATCGAGACCACGATCGACCGGGATCTCCAATTCCAGGCGGAGGCGGCCCTGGAGGAGGCGGTCGCGCAACAGCGCGCGCGGGGGGGCACGGTCATCGTGATGGACGTGCGAACCGGGGACATCCTCGCGATGACCTCATACCCCTGGTTCGACCCGAACCACTTCGCCGAGGCGGACCCGGCCACCTATCGCAACCGGGCGGTCACCGACGTGTTCGAGCCCGGCTCCACGAACAAGGTCATCACCGCGGCCGCGGCCGTCCAGGAACGGGCGTTGCCGCTCGACCAGCGGCTCTCGGTCGCCTGGACCATGCGTGTCGGGGAGTTCACGATCCACGACTCGCACCCGCACGGCGAGCTGCGGATGACCCTCGCGGACATCATCGCCGAGTCCAGCAACATCGGAGCCGTGCACGTCGCGAACCGGGTCGGGGAGGCGGACATGGCGGCGTACCTGGCGCGGTTCGGCCTTGGCCGACAAACGGGCATCGGGTTCCCGGGCGAGGCGGACGGCATCACGCTGCCGCTGTCGGAGTGGACGGACACGACGCTGGCGACGAGCGCGTACGGCCAGGGCCTCGCCGCGTCCCCGCTGCAGATGGTCTCGGTCTACGCCGCGATCGCGAACGACGGCCGATGGATCCAGCCGCGGCTCGTCCGAGCGACGATCGGCGCCGACGGCACGCGACTCGAGGAGCCGGCGTCACCGACGCACCGCGTCGTGTCCGCCGCGAGCGCCGAGATGGTGAGCAGGATGCTGGCGTACGCCGTCGAGCACGGCACCGGCCAGAGCGCGCGGATCGAGGGGTACCAGGTCGCCGGCAAGACCGGGACCGCGCGGATCCCGCTGCCGGACCGCCCCGGCTACGTCGAGGGCGAGTATCTGGCCTCGTTCATCGGGTACCTGCCGGCCGGCGACCCGGAGGTCGTCGTCGCCGCCATCCTGGATCGTCCCGTCCAGGGCTACGGGGGACTCGCCGCCGCGCCCCTGTTCCAGCGGGTCGCGCGGGCGGCGATCGCGCGGCTCGGCATCGAGCCCGCGGACCTCCTTCCCCTCCCAGTGCACGCGTTGCCGCTTCGATGAACCGGCAGGCACGGGGAGGCGCTGACCAGGCGGTAGGCTCGGTGTCCGTGGCCCCCGTCCCCCCCTCGAAAGCCCTCTCCGACCTGCTCGCGGCCCTGCCCGACGCCGAAGTCCGAGGCGGGGCGTCGACACCGATCGGAGCGCTCTGCTATCGATCGGTCGAGGCGACGCCGGGCTCGTTGTTCTTCTGCGTTCCCGGAGGCCACGTCGACGGTCACGACTTCGCGGCCGAAGCGGTGGCCCGCGGTGCCTCGACGCTGATCGTGGAGCGATGGCTGCCGATCGACGTCGTCCAGGTGCGCGTCGCCTCGGTCCGAGAGGCGATGGGACCGATCTCCGCCTCGTTCTACGACCGGCCGGGCGACCGCATGACCCTGGTCGGGGTCACGGGCACGAGCGGCAAGACCACGATCACGTACCTCCTGGAGGCGGTCTTCCGCGCGGCCGGGTGGACGCCGGGTGTGATCGGGACCACCGGCGTGCGGATCGGCGGACGGCCGCTTCCGATCGCGCGAACGACTCCCGAGGCGCCCGACCTCCATCGGGTGCTCGCGGCGATGGCGGGGACCGGGGTCCACGCCGTCGCGATGGAGGTGTCGTCGCACGGGCTCGACCAGCACCGGGTCGGGGGCGTGCGGTTCGCGGTCGCCGTCTTCACCAACCTCTCGCAAGACCATCTCGACTACCACGGTTCGATGCGGGACTACCTCGCGGCGAAGGCGCGGCTCTTCGCGCCCGAGCTGAGCGATCGCGCGGTGGTGAACCGGGACAACGCGGAGGGTCGCGCGCTGGCGGGACGGATCCCCACCGTGACGTACGGGATCGGTCCGGGCGCCGACGTGCGAGCCGCGGACGTGCGGGCCACCTCGAGCGGGATCTCCTTCCGCGTCGACGGGCTCGACGTGCGCTCGTCGCTGCACGGGCGCTTCAACGTCGAGAACTGCCTCGCAGCGCTCGCGACGGCCCGCGCGCTCGGCGTCGACGACGAGGCCGCCGCCGCCGCGATCGCCTCGGTTCGGGGCGTCCCCGGCCGGGTCGAGTCCGTCGAGGTGGGGCAGGACTTCCTGGTCATCGTCGACTACGCGCACAAGCCCGACGGCGTCGAGAACGTCCTGCGGGCCGCGCGCCCCCTCGCGGAGGGGCGCGTGATCGTGGTCCTCGGGTGCGGCGGCGATCGCGATCGAGGCAAGCGCCCGCTGATGGGTCGCGCCGCGACCGTGAACGCGGACCTCTCCGTGATCACCAGCGACAACCCGAGGAACGAGGACCCGCTCGCGATCATCGCCGAGATCGTGCCGGGCGCCGACGAGGGCGGCGGGGTCTACGTCGTGGAGCCCGACCGGAGGACCGCGATCCGGCTGGCGCTGGCCGAGGCGCGTCGTGGCGATGTCGTGGTGATCGCGGGCAAGGGACACGAGACCTACCAGGAGCTCGCCGACCGAACGATCCCGTTCGACGATCGCCGGGTGGCGGAGGAGGAACTCCGGGCGCTCGGGAAGGTTCGCGCGTGATCGGCCGCCCCCTCTCCGAGATCGCGACGGCGGTCGGCGGCCGGCTCGTCGGGGCCGACGCCTTCGCGTCCTCGGTCGCGACGGACAGCCGGCGCGTCCGGGGCGGCGCCCTGTTCGTGGCACTTCGCGGCGAGCACTCCGACGGCCACGAGTTCGTGGCCGACGCCTTCGCGCGCGGGGCCTCCGGGGCCCTCGTGGAGCGCTCCGTTGCCCGCGGCCCGGTCGTCGAGGTCGCCGATGCGGGCCGGGGTCTGCTGTCGCTCGCGACCGACGAGCGGCGACGCATGACCGAGACCACGATCGTCGGCGTCACGGGCGCCAACGGCAAGACGTCGACGAAGGACCTCGCCGCCGCGGTCCTCGGCACCCGGTTCCGGACGCACGCCAGCCCGGCGTCCTTCAACAACGAGATCGGGCTGCCGATGACGCTCCTGGGCGTCGAGCCCGGTACCGAGGTCGTCGTCGCGGAGCTCGGCGCGCGGCGCGAGGGCGACGTGGCGACGTTGTGCGAGGTCGCGCAGCCAAGGGTCGTGGTGGTGACCAACGTCGGGCTCGCGCACCTCGAGATCTTCGGATCGTGGGACGCGATCGTGCGCGCGGGGGCCGAGCCCCTTCGCGGGCTCGGCCCCGACGGCCTGGCGATCCTGAACGCCGACGATCCCGTCGTGCGCGGCTACGGAGCGGAGACGGGAGCCCGTGTGGTGACGTTCGGCGTGGAGTCCGACGCCGACGTGCACGCGTCGGAGGTGGCGCTCGGCGACGACGGGCGGGCGACCTTCACGATCGAGGCCGCCGGCGACCGGGAGCGCGTCGAGCTGGTCGTCCCCGGCGAGCACATGGTCGCAAACGCGCTCGCCGCCGCCGCCTGCGGCATCCAGTTCGGCCTGTCGGCGGCGGAATGCGCCGCCGCGCTGAAGGGCGCGAAGGTCGCGCCGTGGCGGATGGAGACGTTCACGACGGACGGCGGCGTGATCGTCGTGAACGACGCCTACAACGCGAACCCCGAATCGATGGCGGCCGGGCTGAAGACGGCGAGGTGGATCGCCCGTCGCGGCCGGCTCGGTGCGGTGCTCGGGCACATGGCGGAGCTCGGGGCGGTCTCGTTCGAAGAACACGAGCGGCTCGGGGAGCTGGTCGTGCGCATCGGCGTCGACCGCCTGATCACGGTCGGCGAACCGGCTCGGGCGATCGCGCGGGCCGCGATTCGCGAGGGCCAGCTGCCCGATCACGTCGCGTCGTTCGACGATCCGGCGGTGGCCGCGGAGGACGTTCGCGGCTGGGGGCGGGAGGGGGACGTGGTCCTGATCAAGGGCTCGCGCGTCGCGGGACTCGAGCGCGTGGCGGAGGCCCTGCGGTGAGGCAGATCCTGATCGCCGCGGCGGTGGGCCTGGCCGTCACCCTGTTGGGCACGCCGCTGGCGATCCGCGCGTTCCGTCTCTGGGGCTGGGGCCAGCGGATCCGCGAGGACGGCCCCCACACCCACCTGGAGAAGATGGGCACGCCGACCATGGGCGGCACGGTCATCCTGCTCGGGATCGTGGCCGGCTACGCGGTCACCCGGATCGCGTTCCATACCGTCACGGCCGCCGGCCTGTCCGTGCTCCTGGCGACCCTCCTGCTCGGGGCGCTCGGGTTCGTGGACGACTTCATCAAGGTGCGCCGCCGGCGTTCGCTCGGGCTGTCGAAGACGGCGAAGTCGGCCGGTCAGGCGATCGTGGCGCTCGTCTTCGGGCTGGTGGCGGTGCACGCGGCCGACGTTCCGACGGGCCTGTCGTTCATCCGCGAGACGGGCCTGGACCTCGGGGTCCTGTTCTACGTCTGGGTGTTCGTGATCCTGTGGTCGTCGTCCAACGGGGTCAACCTCACGGACGGCCTGGACGGGCTCGCCTCGGGCTCGTCCATCCTCGTGCTCTCGGGATACGTGTTCATCGCGTTCTGGCAGTTCCGGCACACCTGCGCGCTCCTGCCGTCGGACGCGTGCTACCCGGTCGACGTCAACGCGGCACTCGACGTCGCGATCGTTGCGGGCGCGGCGACCGGCGCGGTGGCGGGCTTCCTGTGGTGGAACGCGGCGCCGGCGCGCATCTTCATGGGCGACACGGGAGCGCTCGCGCTGGGAGGGCTGGTGGGCGCGCTCGCCATCGTCACGAACACGCAGCTGCTGCTCATCGTCCTCGGAGGGCTGTTCGTCATCGAGGTCACGTCGGTGTTCGTCCAAGTGATCTCGTTCCGCGGCTTCGGCCGGCGCGTGTTCCGGATGTCGCCCATCCATCATCACTTCGAGCTCGCCGGCTGGCCCGAGTTCACGGTCATCGTCCGATTCTGGATCGTCGCCGGGCTGTGTGTGGCCGTCGCGATCGGCCTGTTCTACGCGGACTTCGCCGCCCGAGGAGGGATCGATTGACCGGCGCGTTCTCGGGCGAGCGGGCGGTGGTGGTCGGCCTCGGCGTGGCCGGGTCGGCCGCGGCGCGCGTCCTCGCCGAGGAGGGCGCGGACGTTCGCGTCACGGAGGCCCGCGGCGACGCCGTCGCGCCGCCCGGGCTGCTCGACGCCGGGGTCCGCGTGTCCACCGGCGGTCACGAGCCGTCGCACCTGGACGGGGCGACGCTGGTGGTGGTGAGCCCCGGCGTCCCGCCGCACGCCCCGGTCATGGGCTGGGCCCGCGAACGCGGCCTCCCGGTGTGGGGAGAGCTGGAGCTCGGGGCGCGGCTCGCCACCGCACCCTGTCTCGCCGTGACGGGCACGAACGGCAAGACCACCACCACGGCGATGATCGCGGCCTGCCTGCGGTCGAGCGGCGTCGACGCGGTTGCGTGCGGCAACATCGGGCACCCGTTCCCCGTCGCGGCGCGCGAGGGCCACGGCGCGCTCGTCGTCGAGTGCTCCTCCTTCCAGCTCGTCACCCAGGAGACGTTCCACCCGCGGGTCTCCGTGCTGCTGAATCTCGCCCCCGATCACGTGGATTGGCACGGCTCGTACGAGGCGTACGCGGCCGCGAAGGCGCGCGTGTACGCCAATCAGGGCGAGGGCGACGCGCACGTCGGCAATCGGGACGACGCGAATGCGGCCGGCGTGTCGGGTTCGGCGCCGTGCCCAACGGTGTGGTTCACGCTCGGCGACCCGGACGAGGGCGAGGCCGGGTTCGTCGGCCCCTCGCTGGTCGGGCGGTGGGGGATGGAGGTGGCGCTCGGCTCACCGGCGCGCGACACCCCGGCGCTGCGCGCCGACGCCGCCGCGGCCGCGGCCGCCTGTCACGCGTTCGGGGTCGCGCCCGACGCGATCCGCGACGGCCTCGCCGGCTTCACGCCGGCCCGGCACCGTGGGGAGATCGTGGCGATCGCGCGAGGCGTGCGGTTCGTGGACGACTCGAAGGCGACGAACCCGCACGCGGCGCTCGCGGCGGTCGGGGATGCGCGAGGGGTGGTCCTGATCGCGGGGGGCGACGCCAAGGGCGTCGACCTGTCGCCCCTCGGGTCGCTTGCCGGC
>JBOGVL010000186.1:0-6075 GCA_050692535.1 Actinomycetota bacterium
ACGGTCTCGAGGTCGACCTGGTCGGGCCGGAGCTCGCTCAAGTACAACCCCCGTTCGGCGAGCACCCGCGTGACGGTCGCACCCTGCTCGGGAGGGAGGCCGACGCGGATCGTGCCGTCCTCGAGCGTGGCGATGAGCCCGGCTCCGAGCAGCGCCTGAAGCCCCGCTCGCACGTCGCCGACCCGGACGAGCACGCCGGTCGACCGCCCGGCCGCGAGCACCTCGCCCACCGGCCCCGCCGCCACGCTTCGGCCTCGCGCGAGGATCGCGACGTGGTCGGCCACCTGTTGCACCTCCGAGAGGATGTGGCTCGATACGAAAACGGTCCGACCCTGCGCGGCGAGCTGCCGCAGGAGGCCGCGAACCTCGACGATGCCGGCCGGGTCCAGGCCGTTGGCGGGCTCGTCGAGGATGAGGACCTCGGGATCCTGGAGGAGGGCGGCCGCGATGCCGAGCCGCTGCTTCATCCCGAGCGAGTACGTCTTGACGAGGTCGTCGCCCCGTTCGGCCAGGCCGGTCCGCGCGAGGACGTCCTCCACGCCGCCCCGGGAGATCCCGCGCAGCCGCGCGAGCAGCCGGAGGTTCCGGCGGCCCGAGAAGCGCGGGTAGAGCGCCGGCGTCTCCACGATCGAGCCGACACGATGGACGACCGCCGACAGGTTCCGCGAGGTATCGGCGCCGAGCAGCCGGCACCGTCCGGCCGTCGGGCGCACGAGCCCCAGGAGGCAGCGGATCGTGGTCGTCTTGCCGGCACCGTTGGGCCCGAGGAACCCGAAGACGCCGCCCTCGGGAACGGACAGGTCGAGCCCGTCCACCGCCATCGTTCGCCCGCCGCGCAGGCGGCGGTACTCCTTGCGCAGCCCCTCGACCTCAATGACGGCCATGGGTTCCCGAACCTATCTCATCGACCGGTGTTCGGACGCCGATATCCCAACTGTGACGACGACGCGGTCGCCGACGTGGCGCTCGGTCGCCGGGATCGCGGGCTGCCTGCTGCTCGCGTGGTTCTCGGTGCTCCGCGACGTCCGCGTGCCCATGCTCGGCCTTGTCGACCTCGGCTTCCACGAGCTCGGACACCTGCTCACCTACCCGTTGCCCGACATCGTCACGGCGGCGATGGGCTCGGTTGCCCAGGTCGCGGTCCCGCTCGGGCTCGCGGGGTACTTCGCGCTCGCGCGGCGCGACCTCGTCGGTGGTGGCCTGTGCCTCGCCTGGGCCGGCGCGTCGGCGCGCGACGTCGCGGTCTACGTCGCGGACGCGCCCTTCGAGCGGCTCCCGCTGATCGGCGGCGAGCACGACTGGGCGTTCATCCTGGGGCACTTGGATGCGCTCGGCGCCGCCGGCACGATCGCCTCGGCGATACGCCTCACCGGTGCGCTGCTGCTCCTCGCCGGAACCGCCGCGTGCGCCCGGAGCCTCCTGGGCGCGCGGCCGCGACGGGCACCGGAATCGACGACCCGGCCGCGGGAGCCGAACTACGGGTTCGGTGGGCGAGGGGGGACTTGAACCCCCACGAGGTTGCCCTCACAGGAACCTGAATCCTGCGCGTCTGCCAAATTCCGCCACTCGCCCGTGGGGACGCTGATCGTAACAGCCGCCCAAATCCCCCGATCGTCCGATCAACTACCGCGTTTCGGGTACCGATGGATGACCCGTTGTGAGCAGACGTGCAATCGACTTCGAGGACGTCCTGCGGTGGTTCGCCGTCGCCGGTGCCGTCTCGGTCCTGGGTGCGACGGCCGTGAGCCTTCTCGGCCTCTTGACCGGAACGCTGGCGCCGTTCTTCGGCTCGACGCTGCGCTTCCTCGTCGCGACGCTCCTGGTGACCGCCCCCTACGCCGAGCTGCTCGAGCTCCGACAGCGGCGTTTCCGGCGGATGACCGCCGAGGAGCGCCTGGGCTTCACCGTCCGCGGCGCCACGCGCTAACCACGGGTTCGAAGCCGGGGGGCGAGGGTAGAATCCGGCGCGGAATCGCCTCCTAGCAGCGGAAACGAGTCCGTGCCGATCCTCCGAGACTTCGAGCGACGCCTGGGCAACATGGTCGAGGGTTTCTTCGCCTCGACGTTCCGCTCCGGCCTGCAGCCGGTCGAGCTCGCCAAGCGCGTGATGCGCGAGATGGACGCGAACAAGACGGTGGGCGTTCGGGAGATCTGGGCGCCGAACCGGTTCGTGTTCACGCTCTCCGAGGAGGACGGGGAGAAGTTCGAGCAGGCCGAGCAGGCCCTGGTCTCCGAGCTGAAACGGGTTGTGCGAGAGACCGCCTCGGAGCGCGGCTGGGGGCTCGTCGGCGCGCCCGAGATCGAGTTCGTGCTCGACGAAGAGCTCCGTCGAGGCCGGTTCGAGGTCGAGGCGTCGTTCGTGGAGGGCGAGGCGGAGCTCGCGCCCCTGGCCGGGGGCCAGGCGACGCTGACGCTGTACGAGGGCGGAAGCCCGGCCCGGACCTACTCCCTCGGCAAGCCCGTGGTGACGCTCGGGCGGCTTCCCGAGAGCGACGTGGTGGTCGCCGACCCCGGCGCCTCACGCCAGCACGCGAGGATCGCCAACGCGAACGGCGAATTCGTCCTGGCCGATCTCGGCTCGACGAACGGGACCCTCGTGAACGACCAGCCCGTCCGGGAGCAGGCGCTCGCGGATGGCGATCGAATCACGATCGGCGAGACCGTCCTCGAGTTCCGGAGGGCCTGAGTGTCGCCGTTCGTGCTGTCGGTCCTGAAGTACTCCCTCCTCGTCCTCCTCTATTTCTTCGTGTTCCGCGCCGTGCGCTCGGTCGCGACGGACGTCGCCGGGCGACGGCGGGAGCGCTCCGCCGCGCCGCCGCGCTCGTCGCCGGCACCGCCCGCGAAGGTCTCCAAGGGAGGCAAGCCCCCGTCGCAGGTCGTGGTGCACGACCCGGACGCACCCAAACCGCGCACCGTGCGGCTGTCGGGCTCGGCGCAGATCGGGCGCGCCGACGCTTGCGCGATCCGGCTCTCCGACACGTACGTCTCCCAGATGCACGCCCGCCTCTACGGGCAGGACGGCGGTTGGTACGTCGAGGATCTTGGATCGACGAACGGCACGTTCCTGAACGACCGGAAGGTGGACCGGCCGGTCGAGGTCCACGCCGGCGATGTCGTGAAGGTCGGGAAGACGGTCCTGGAGCTGCGCCGGTGAGGATCACGGTCGGCGCGGCGTCGGACATCGGCCAGGTACGCGAGGGTAACGAGGACTCGTTCCTCGTCCTGGATCCGCTCTTCGCCGTCGCCGACGGCATGGGCGGGCACCGGGGGGGCGAGGTCGCCTCCAACCTCGCGCTCGAGACCATCGAGCGTCTGTTCTCGGCGAACGAGGGCTCCCTGACCGAGCAGGTCGAGCTGGCCAACCGCGCCGTCTTCGAACGATCCCAGGCCGATCGCGAGGTCTCGGGGATGGGCACGACGCTGACCGCCGTCGTCGTGCGGGACGCCGAGGCCCGCCTCGCCCACGTGGGTGACTCGCGCGCGTACCTGCTGCGCGGCGGCGAGCTCCACCTGCTCACCAAGGACCACACCCTGGTGCACCGCATGGTGGAGGAGGGTGAGATCACGGAGGAGGAGGCGGAGACCCACCCGCACCGCAGCATCCTGACGCGCGCCCTGGGGGTGGACGGTGGCGTCCAGGTCGACGAGGGGATCGTCGAGCTGCGGGACGGCGACCGGCTGCTCCTCTGCACGGACGGCCTGACCGGCATGGTGAGCGACGCGCAGATCAAGGTCCTGCTGGAGGAGACGCGCGACCCGCAGGAGGCGGCGAAGCGGCTCGTCACGGCCGCCAATCGCGCCGGCGGCGTCGACAACATCACCGCGGTGATCCTCGACGTGGCGGACGACGGACCCGGCGGCGGGACCGATCGCGCCGCGACCGCTGATCCGACGGCGACGTCGCGGGCGGTCTCGACCGCCACGCCGGTGGAGCCCGCGGACGTCATGGTGAGCCCGCGGGCGGTTCCTCTTGCCCCGCCGGCCAAGGGCCGCGGGCGCGTGCGAGCGGCGCGGAGGATCGGGGTGGGCGCCGGGATCGCGGTCGCCGTGGCGGTGGTCGGGATCGTGGCTCTGCGTTTCTACCTCGACACGCAGTGGTTCGTTGGCGTCTCGGACGGGCGCGTCGCGATCTTCCGCGGCCTCCCCGCAGAGGTGGCCGGGTTCGACCTCAACTCGGTGGTGATCGAGACGACGATCCCCGCCGAGGAGGCCGAGGCGCTCGAGGTCTACCGCGAGACGCTGCCCGAGGGCATCACCGCCGACGATCGCGAGGGCGCTGAGGACATCGTCGAACAGATCCGGGTCGACGTCGCCCGGGCGCAGGCCACCGGATCGTGAGCCGGACCGCCCCCCGCTCCACGCGGGCACCGCTGTCCTCGGCGATCGCGTTCACGTTGCTCGCGCTCGTCCTGTCGATCGGCGCGTACGTCATCGCCGGGTACGGCAAACGCGATCAGCTGCCGGCGACCTTCGCCCTGTACGCGACGATCTTCGCCGGGGGCTTCGGCGGCGCATTGGTCGTGATCCGGCGGTTCGCGCCGGCGGCCGACCCGGCGTTGTTCCCCACCGCCGGTGTCCTCGTCGGTCTGGGCTTCGCGATGATCTTCCGGCTCTCCGGCGGCCTGGCCGCAGAGCAGGCGACGTGGATCGTCGTCGGGCTGCTCGCGTTCGCCGCGACGTTGATCGTCGTCCGGGACCACCGGATGCTCGACGCCTACACGTACACGATCGGCCTGCTCGGCCTGATCATGCTGCTGTTGCCGATGGTGCCCGGCATCGGCCGGACGATCAACGGCGCGCGGCTGTGGGTCGAGATCGGCCCGCTCGGCTTCCAGCCGGCCGAGATCGGTAAGGTCCTCATCGTCGTCTTCCTGGCCTCGTACCTGAACCAGCGGCGAGAGCTGCTCCAGGTCGCCACGTCGCGGATTGGGCCGCTGCGCCTGCCCTCGGCCAAACACCTCGCTCCGGTGCTGATCGCCTGGGGTGCCTCGCTCGCGATCCTGTTCGTGCAGAAGGACCTCGGCGCGTCGCTCCTGTACTTCGGGATCTTCGTCGTCATGCTCTGGGTCGCGACGGGTCGCGCCGCGTACCTGGTGGTCGGGCTGCTGCTGTTCGCGGTCGGCGCGTACGCCGGGTGGGTGCTGTTCGACCACGTCCAGCTGCGGATCGACGTCTGGCTGCACGCCCTCGATCCGGACAAGGTGTTCGGCCTGGGCTACGGGCAGCTCGCACAGGCGCAGTTCGGGATGGCCACCGGCGGGCTCGTCGGCGCCGGTCTCGGGCAGGGCTCGCCCGGCCTCGTCCCGTTCGCCTCGACCGACTTCATCTTCGCCGCGATCGGCGAGGAGCTGGGCCTGCTGGGGACGACCGCGGTGCTGCTCCTGTACGTCACGCTGGTCGGCAAGGGACTGAAGGTCGCCCTGGACTGCCGCGACGGGTTCGGGCGGTTGCTCGCGACGGGGCTGGCGACGCTGATCGCCCTGCAGACGTTCGTCATCGTGGGTGGGGTGATCCGGGTGATCCCCCTCACCGGGGTGACCCTGCCGTTCATGTCGTACGGCGGCTCCAGCCTGGTCTCCAACTTCGTCCTGCTCGCCCTGCTCGTGCGGATCTCGAGCGGGCCGGCCCCGCGCCGGGGAGCGGGCTGAGATGGAGCGCCAGATCCGACGGCTCGGCGCCGGGCTCCTCGTGCTCTTCCTCGTGCTCCTCGTCCAGATCAACTACCTGCAGGTCTTCGCGGCGGACCGGCTCGAGAACAACCCGGCCAACGCCAACCGGCTGCTCAAGGCCGAGTACGCCGTCGACCGCGGCTCGATCCTGGCGAACGACGGGCAGACCGTCCTCGCGTCCAGCCGGAAGAGCTCCGGCGACCTGCAGTACCAGCGCCGGTACCCGCAGGGACCACGGTATGCGCACTCGACCGGCTTCTACTCGTTCGTGTTCGGCCGCACCGAGCTCGAGCAGTCGTTCAACGAGTACCTGGCGGGCGACGCGGCCGAGCTGCTGCCGCAGACGCTCACCGACCTGATCCTGGGCCGCGACAAGCAGGGGGCCACGATCGTCACGACGCTGGAC
>JBOGVL010000187.1:0-6039 GCA_050692535.1 Actinomycetota bacterium
CCGTCATCCCTCGCGCGTCTGGCTCCGCACGGGCGCGACGCGGGACGGACGGCTGGTCGCCGTGCGCGGGCGGATCGTGGTCGACGGCGGCGCGTTCGCCTCGTCCTCGACCGCCGTGGCCGCGAACGCGACGACGTTCCTCCCCGGCCCGTACGAGGTCCCGAACGCGCTGCTCGAGGGCACCGCCGTGTACACCAACAACCCGCCGTGTGGCGCCATGCGCGGCTTCGGGGCGCCGCAGGTCTGCTTCGCGCACGAGGCGAACCTCGACGAGCTGGCCCGCCGGCTCGGCATCGATCCCGTCGAGCTCCGGCTGCGCAACCTGGTTGCGCCCGGGACGGTGCTCCCGACTGGCCAGGTGATCCGCGGGAGCGCGCCGGTCCGCGAGGTCGTCGAGCGGTGCCGCGCGGTCCCGATGCCGCCCGAGCCCGAGCCGGCGGCGATGCGCGATCCGGTGACGTTCCCCGGTGGTGCAGGCAACGTCGGTCACGGCGAGGGTCTCACGCGCGGCGTGGGGTTCGCCGTCGGCTACAAGAACGTCGCGTACAGCGAGGGCTTCGACGACTTCCACCAGGCGAGGGTCACGCTGTCGGCCGGACCCGACGGCCCGGTCGCGGAGGTCCACACGGCCGGCGTCGAGTGCGGACAGGGCTTCTCCACGATCGTCACCCAGGTCGCGCGCGAGGAGCTCGGCGTCGAGCGCATCGTGCTCCACCCCGCCGACACCCAGGTGGACTCCGCCGGCTCGACGAGCGCATCCCGACAGACGTTCATGGGCGGGGGCGCGGTCCAGCTCGCGTGCCGGGCCGTGGCCGAGGAGGTGTTCGCGCGCACGATCGCGCGGGTGCAGCCCGAGGGAATCCTGGGCCTGGCCGACGGCGACGTGCTCGCCGACGGCGTGCCGGTGGCCGGTCTGGCCGACCTGCTCGACGAGCCGATCGCCGCCACGAGGACCTTCCACCATCGCGAGACGACCGAGTTCGACGAGCGCGGCCAGGGCGAGATCCACGTGATGTTCGGGTTCGGCGCCCAGCGGGCGATCGTCGAGGTCGACGAGGAGCTCGGCCTGGTGCGGGTCGTGCAGCTCGCCTCGGCGCTCGACGTCGGCCGGGCGCTCAACCCACAGGGGGTCGAGGGGCAGAGCGAGGGCGGCAGTGCCCAGGGGCTCGGCCTCGCGGTGATGGAGGAGATCCTGATGCGGGACGGCCACATCGCGAACGCGTCGTTCACCGACTACCTGATCCCCACGATGCTCGACATGCCGTCCGTGGTCACGGAGATCGTCGAGGACCCCGAGCCCGACGTCCCGTACGGGGCCAAGGGGATCGGCGAGGTCTCCACGATCGTCTCGACCGCCGCGATCGTGGCGGCGATCCGCGACGCCACGGGTCGGAGCCTGAACCGCGCGCCGGTCCGGCCCGACGACATCGTCGGCCTGCGCGAGCCCGCCGCCGATCCCGGATGGCCGCCGGTGCCCGACGTGCCGGGCCAGCGCCCCGTCCCCGAGTACTTCGGCGCCGGCACGGTCCAGAGCGAGTTGAAGGAGCAGTCAAGCAGCGAAGCGTAGCGCCAGCGGAGTCTCCCGCTGCGGGGACTCCGCAGACGGAAGGAGTAGCCGGGTGGATCGTTCGAGCCTTCGAGGCCGCGACTACATCGAGACGCTGGATTGGGGCGTCCGGGAGATCGACGAGGCGATCGCTTTCGCCGGCGAGCTCAAGGGGATGTTCAAGGCCGGCGAGCCGCACCGGCTCTTGCCCGATCGGACCCTGTTCATGCTCTTCCTCGACAAGTCGACGCGCACGAGGAACGCGTTCGAGGCGGGCATGACCCAGCTCGGCGGCCACGCGCACTTCCTCGACGCCGAGAAGACCCAGGTCGCCCACGGCGAGAGTCCCAAGGACATGGGCGTCATCCTCTCGCGCTACGGCCACGGCCTCGCGATCCGTCATGACCTCGTCCCGTACGAGGGCAACGCCTACCTGCGCGAGGTCGCCAGGTGGGCCGACATCCCCGTGCTCAACCTGCAGTGCGACGTCGACCACCCGACGCAGACGCTCGCCGACCTGATGACGATGCGCGAGCATCGCGGCGAGGATCTCCGGGGGATGCGGGTCGCCGTGAGCTGGGCGTTCGCCCCGAGCTACGCCAAGCCGTTGTCGGTGCCCCAGGGCCTGCTGACGCTGCTGCCCCGTTTCGGGATCGACGTCGTCCTGGCGCATCCCCCGGGTTTCGATCTCATGCCGGAGGTACACGGGCGCGCCGAGGAGGCCGCGGCGCAGGGCGGAGGGAGGATCGAGGTCGTGGACGACATGGACGCCGCCTTCGAGGGAGCGGACGTGGTGTATCCGAAGTCGTGGGGTCGTCTGGACCTGTTCACCGACGAGCCGGCGGCGCTCGCCGACGCCGCGAGGTACACCGGCTGGATCTGCGACGAGCGCCGGATGGCGCTGGCCAACGACGATGTCCTGTACATGCACTGCCTGCCGGCGGACCGGGGGAGCGAGGTCACCGACGCCGTGATCGACGGCCCGCACTCGGTCGTCTACGACGAGGCGGAGAACCGCATGCACACTGCCAAGTCCCTGATGGCGCTGACCATGGCGCCCTGACACCGCCGCGCCGGCGTGCGCACCCGGAACGCCGGAACGCGACACGCCGTGCCTCCGGCGGGGGGCTCCGGGTACCATGTCGACGTTCACTGGCGGGTCGTCTAATGGCAGGACGCCAGGTTCTGGCCCTGGAAGTTGGGGTTCGAGTCCCTGCCCGCCAGCCCCCATCGCTCGGGCGGCCCCCCGCTCGCGGGGAACCGCCGTGGCCGAGACACCTCACGGTTGAAACCTCGTCACAGGGGGTACGGGCATTGACCATGGGCTCCGAACCTCGTTACGGTGCAGGAACGGACGCGGGAGGCGATGGATGAACAAGAACGGTCTCGTTGCCGAAGTCGCCAAGCGCACCGGGTCCAGCAAGGCGGACGTCGCGCGGATGATCGACTCGTCGATGGACGTGATCCGCGAGACGGTCGCCCGGGGTGACCGGGTCTCGCTCGTCGGCTTCGGCACGTTCGAGCGGAAGCGCAGGAACAAACGGGTCGCTCGGAACCCGCGGAAGCCGGCGACGCCGATCGTCGTACCCGCGCGCGACCTCCCTTGGTTCACGCCGGGGAAGGAGTTCAAGGAGATGATCGCGGCCAAGCGCCGCCGCGCGGCCTCCCGGCGCTGAACCGCCCGTTCGATCGGCGCTCAGAGCGTGACGATCCGCAGCGTCCGAGCGAGCTTGCGGCCGCCCTCCTCGACCAGATCGAACCGGACGCGCTGTCCGATCCGAAGGTACAGGATGCCGGCGCCCTCCACGGACGTGGCGTCGATCGCCACCTCGGCGTGGTCCTCCATCAACAGCGACCCGTCGCGCGTCTGCGTGTCGAAGTGCTTGATCGTCCCCTGCGGCATCAGGTCCTCCAGCGTGGCCTCACGCGATGTGCCGGAGTCGCTCGGCGAGATCCATCTGCAGGCAGACCTCGCGCGTGCGCCCGCGGCGACCGTCGGACAGCAGCGTGAGGATATCGCCGGGCCGGTCCAGGTCGAACGTCAGCTCCGGGCGCTCCACCACGGCAACGGGGAGCCCCCGCTCCCCGGCGATCTCAACGTGCCGGCGGAACGAGTCGGGGCCGAAACGGGCGGGGATCGCGCGGGGAGGGCGCCGTAGGAGGAAGCTCGTCCCGGCGCCGTCCCCCGAACGCGCGAGCACGACCGCGCCGAGCGTTCGCAGGCCCTCCTGCAGGGATTCCGGGGTCACCAGAGGCAGGTCCCCGGGCAGGATCGTCAGCGCGTCGGCCTCCTGCTCCTTGGCGAGCGCCTCGACCTGCCGGATCGCGTTCGAGAGCGGCGGCTTGGTCTCGGCCACGGCGCGAACGCCGCGCCGGGCGGCGATCTCCAGCGCGACCTCGTCCGGAGACACCACGCACGTCTCCCAGCCGGCCACGGCCTGCGCCGAATCGAGCACGTCCTCGAGCATCGCGAGGGTGAGCGCCCCGCGCTCGAGCGCGGTCAGCGCCGGCGCCAGCCGGCTCTTGGCGCGCCCCAGGGACTTCACGGGGACGGCGAGGATGCGCACCGACTCAGGCTAGCGCGCGGAACGCGGTAGCATCCCGCCGCTCGGGAGGAGGCGGCGCGCTGGAGCCCTGGTATCGGATCGCCGAGGCCGTCGTCCGGCCGCCGTTCCAGCTCTGGTTCAACTGGCGGCTCGACGGGCTCGATCGGATCCCGGCCGAGGGGCCGCTCATCGTCGCCGGGAACCACCTCTCGTACATCGACCCCTTCGCCCACGCTTACTTCGTGGTCCGGGCCGGCCGACGCCCGCGATTCCTGGCCAAGCAGGAGCTGTTCGACAGCCGGCTCATCGGGATGGTGCTCCGCGGAGCGGGCCAGATCCCGGTCGACCGCGCCACCGGCGACCGCGCCCCGCTCGAGGAGGCGACCCGGGCGATCGAGGCGGGGGAGATCGTCGTGATCTACCCGGAAGGCACCACGACCACGACGAACCCGGACTTCTCGCCCGGCCGCGCGAAGACGGGCGCGGTGCGGCTCGCCCTGGCGACGGGCGTCCCCATCCTTCCGGTCGCCACGTGGGGCGGGCAGTACGTCTGGCGCAAGGCCGGCCGGCAGAGTCTCGCGTTCGGTCGGCCGATCTGGCTGCGCGCCGGCGAGCCGATGGACCTGCGCGCTCGGGCCGAGGCCGACGCCGACGCCCGGACGGTCCGGGCGCTCACGGACGGGCTGATGACCGAGCTCGCGGTCCTTGTCGACGGCCTCCGGGCTCGATATCCGGCTCGCTGGGCCCGTCCCGACACCGACGGGTAAGGGTCGGCGGCACCGCGTTCGCCTCGGCGGCCCGAAGGCCGGCGCGCGGAAGTAGGCTTCCGCCGTGGACGAGGAGCGTCGCCCCGGATTCGCGACCCGCGCGGTCCACGGCGCGCGCACGCCGCCCGTGGAGCAGGACACCCCGAGCGTGCCGATCTATCAGACCTCGACGTTCCGGTTCGAGACCGCCGAGGACTACGCCGAGACGATCGCGTTCCGCCGCCCCGGCTACACGTACACGCGTGGCTACGGCAACCCGACGTTGCTCGCGTTCGAGACGCTGATGGCGGACCTGGAGGGGACGGAGGCCGCCTTCTCGTTCGCGAGCGGGATGGCGGCGATCCACACGCTCGCGACGACGGTGGCGCGAGCGGGCGACCGCATCGTCTCCGGCGCCGAGCTCTACGGCGGCACCTACTCCCTGTTCCGGAGGGTGCTCCCGCGTTACGGCGTCGAGGTCGTATTCGTCGATCCTCACGACGCCGACGCGGTGGCGTCCGCGCTCCCGGGGGCCAAGCTCTTCTACTGCGAGACGATCGCCAACCCGAACGTCACGGTGGCGGACCTCGAGGCGCTCGGTCGCGTCTGCGCCGACGCGGGCGTGCCCGGGGCCGTCGACAACACGTTCGCGTCGCCGTACCTCAGCAATCCCGCCCGATTCGGTTTCTCCTACGTCCTCCACTCCGCGACGAAGTACATCGGCGGGCACAACGACCTGATCGGCGGCGTGATCTGCGGCTCGGCCGAGGCCGTCGCCGGACTCCGCGGCACCGTGATCGAGACCGGGGGAACGATGGCCCCGCTCGAGGCGTGGCTGTGCCTTCGGGGCCTCGCGACGCTCGAGCTGCGGATGCGGCGCCACTGCGAGAACGCCGAGGCCGTCGCGGCGTTCCTCGAGGGGCATCCGAAGGTCGAACGCGCGCACTACCCCGGCCTGCCGTCGCACCCGCACCACGAGGCGGCCCGACGGCTCCTCCCCGCGGGAGCCGGTGGCATGCTCGCGTTCGAGGTCGACGGCGGCGTCGAGGCGGGCCAGCGCTTCTGCGACGCGCTCGAGCTCGCGTGGATCGCGTCGAGCCTCGGCGGCACCCACACCCTCGTGGGGCACGCCGCGTCGACGACGCACCGGCAGCTCGACGCCGAGGCACGGCGGGCGGCCGGGGTGGCGGACGGGCTGATC
>JBOGVL010000188.1:0-6033 GCA_050692535.1 Actinomycetota bacterium
TCGCGTGCGCGGACTCGGGCGCGGGGATGATCCCCTGCGCCTTCGCGAACAGGACCGCGGCCTCGAAGATCTCGTTCTGCGTGTAGGCCTGCGCCTCCATGTGGCCGTGCCGCACGAGGAGCGAGATCGAGGGGGAGTCGCCGTGGTAGCGCAGCCCTCCCGCGTGGACGGGAGCCGGGACGAAGTCGTGCCCGAGCGTGTACATCGGGAAGAGCGGGGTCAGCTGGGCAGTGTCGCCGAAGTCGTACGCGAACCGCCCCTTCGTGAGCGTCGGACACGCGGCGGGCTCCGTCGCCAGGAACCGCATGTCCGGCGTCTCCCCGCGGAGGCGTCCCGCCATGAACGGATAGGCGAGGCCCCCGTAGTTGGAACCCCCGCCGACGCAGCCGACGACGACGTCCGGGACCTCGCCGGCCATCGACATCTGCTCTTTGGCCTCGAGGCCGACCACCGTCTGGTGCAGGAGCACGTGGTTGAGGCAGGAGCCGATCGAGTAGTTCGTGTCCCCGTTGGTCGCGGCCACCTCGATCGCCTCGCTGATCGCGATGCCGAGCGAGCCGGTCGAGTCCGGATTCGCCTCGAGGACGCCCTTCCCCGCCTGCGTCGTCGACGTCGGCGACGGCCGGACCTCGGCGCCGAACGTCTCCATGAAGATGCGGCGGTAGGGCTTCTGCTCGTACGACGCCTTGACCATGAACACGAGGCACTCGAGGTCGAAGAAGCTGCAGGCCATCGAGAGCGACGAGCCCCACTGCCCCGCGCCGGTCTCCGTGGACAGCCGCCGGACGCCCGCCCGCTGGTTGTAGAAGGCCTGCGCCACCGCGGTGTTCGGCTTGTGCGACCCGGCCGGCGAGACGCCCTCGTACTTGAAGTAGATCCGGGCGGGCGTGTCGAGCGCGCGCTCCAGACGCGTCGCGCGCATCAGCGGCGACGGCCGCCAGAGCCGGTACACGTCGAGGACCTCGCCGGGAACGTCGATCCACTCGTCGGTCGAGACTTCCTGCAGGATCAGCGCCTCGGGGAACAGCGGCGCGAGCAGGTCCGGCGTGACGGGCTCCTTGGTGCCGGGATGCAGCGGGGGCAACGGCGGGATCCCGGCCGCGGCCATCACGGGCAACAGGTTCTGCCACGCCGTCGGGATGGAGTCGGCGGAGAGATCGAACCGCGTGCGCTCGAGTCCCACGGTGGCCTCCTCGGTCGGGAAGGAGAAGCGCGAAGCCTACCCGGTCGGGATCAGTGGGGCACCTCCGGGCCGTGCGGCAGACCGCCCGGGTAGTCGGGAGCGTCGTGCTCGCCGGAGACGTGCCATTTCCGCGGCGCGATCAGCGCGTCGACCTCGGGCGGTCCCCAGCTGCCGGGGTCGTAGGGGCGGATCGGCGACGGATGCTCCAGCACGGGTTGCAGGATCTCCCAGGCGCGCTCGACCCCGTCCTGCCGGATGAACAGCGAGTGGTCGCCGCGCATCGCCTCGAGCAGCAGGAGCTCGTAGGCGTCCGCGATCTCCTGCTGCGGGAAGTCCTCGGCGTAGTCGAACTCCATCGTGACGCGGCCGAGGTTCATGCCGGGTCCCGGCCGCTTGGCGTTGAAGGCGATCGTGATGCCCTCGTTGGGCTGGATCCGGATCGTGAGGTGGTCGCGCTTGGCGAGCTCGATGTCCGTTCCCTTGAAGACGTTGAACGGGACCTTGCGGAACTTCAACGTGATCTCGCTGACCTTCTGCCGAAGCGCCTTGCCCGTCCGGAGGTAGAATGGAACCCCCGCCCACCGCCAGTTGTCCACGTGGAGCTCCATCGCCGAGAAGGTCTCGACGGTCGATCCGTCCGAGACGCCTTCTTCGTCCCGATAGCCGCGGTACTGCCCGCGAATCACGCGATCGGGCCGGCACGCTTGCGTCGCGCGAAGGGCCTTCACGGTCTCGTCGCGGAGGCGGTCGGGCTCGAAGGCCACGGGCGGCTCCATCGCGACGAACGTCATCACCTGGAACAGGTGGGTGGAGACCATGTCTCGGATGGTGCCCGTCTGCTCGTAGAACGCTCCCCGGCCCTCGATCCCGATCGACTCCGCGACCGTGATCTGCACGTGGTCGATGTACCGGCGGTTCCAGATCGGCTCGAACATCCCGTTCGCGAACCGGAAGGCCAGGATGTTCTGCACGTTCTCCTTGCCCAGGTAGTGGTCGATGCGGAAGATCTGGCTCTCGTCGAAGACCTCGTGGATCGCGGCGTTCAGCTCCCGAGCGGACGCGAGGTCGCGACCGAACGGCTTCTCGATGACGATCTTCGCGTCGCGATGGAGCCCCACCTCGCCGAGCCGCTGCACGATGTCCGGGTACGCGGCAGGCGGCGTCGCGGCATAGAAGAACCGCCCGCCGTGCGTGCCGTGGCGCTCGTCGACCCCTTCGAGGTGCTGGACGAGGCTCTTCATCGCCATCGGGTCGGAGAAGCTGCCGGGGCAGTAGGACAGGTGTCTCGAGAAGTCGGCCCACACCTCACCCTCGGGCACGTGGCGCGAGAATCGCCGGACGTGGTCGCGCGCGTCCTCGACGAACGCCTCGTCGGTCATCTCGGTCCGGGCGTAGCCGACGATCGCGAACCCCTTCGGCAGCAGGCCCTGGAGGAAGAGGTGGTAGAAGGCGGGGAGGAGCTTTCGTTTGGTGAGATCGCCCGAGGCGCCGAAGATGACGACCGCCTGCGGCCGGAGCTCCCTCGCCATCTAGGTCTCTCCCTCGGTCACGGGCCCGATCTCGATCCAGCCGTCCCGGTCGCGAATCGGGAACACTCGCACGGGGTCCACCGCCGGCCCGGTCAGGGGCTCCCCCGTCCGCAGGTCGAACTCGCTCCCGTCCTCCGGGCAGACGACGGTGTCCTCGTCGCCGCCGAGCTCACCCTCGGCGAGCGACCCGAGGTCGTGCGGGCACTCGTCGGCGATCGCGAACAGCTCCTGCTCCACGTGCACCACGGCGACGCGCGCGCCGGGCAGGTCGAACGCGCGCAGCTCGCCCTCGGGCACCTCGGCGAGCGATGCGATCCGCTGGAAGCCGTCCTCCACGTCTGCTCCTCGTGCGCGCACGTCGACCGACGCATCTTCTCGCATCGGCAACGCTCGGGGCGCCGGATCAGCCGGAGGCGCTCGCCGGCGGGATCCGCGTGAGGGCGGCCCATCCGCGCTGGATGACCGTCAGGCCGCCGAGCGCGGTCAGGATCGCGAGCGCGGGCAGCAGCGCCCCCGGGATCGGCAGCCCGATCATCATCGCGACGTAGCGCTCGAGTCGCTGGAAGTAGCCTTCGGAGAGCGAGACGCCCGCGGCCTCGGCCTCGGCGCGGATGTGGCTCACCGAGAGCGCGACGACCATGGTGACGAGCGCCAGGCCCGCCTCCAGCACCTGGTCTTGCCCGGCGAGGGACCAGTACAGGCAGCCGAACAGGATCAGGTCCGAGACCCGGTCGAGCACCGAGTCCAGGAAGGCGCCGAACCGGCTCTCCTCGTGGCGCAGGCGCGCGACGGCTCCGTCGAGGACGTCGAACAGGCCGGCCGGGATCAGGAGCAGGCCGGGGACGAGCCGGTCGCCCCGGAGCAGCAGGACCCCGACCCAGACGTTGGTCGCCACCGCGAGCAACGTCAGGTGCCACGGGCGGAACCCGGCCCGGTACACCCCCGCGAGCACGACCCGGTAGGGCCACGTGAACACCCACCGCATCGGCCGGGCGGCGAGTCCCGTCGCCTGGCGCGGCGCGGGCATGTCGCGGACCCGAGACCCCTCGTCGTTGGGCTCGGCCCCGGCCTCGTCCGATCCCGATCCGTCCATCGCGGCGAGGCTAGCGCCGCCGGAGGCGACGCGCGCGCGGGTCAGGCCCGCGGCTCGAGGGCGACGACCCGGTAGTGGAAGGTTCCACCCGGCGCCTCGTAGGCGATCTCGTCCTCGAGCCCGGCGCCCAGGACCGCCGAGCCCAGTGGCGAGGTGGTCGTGATCGTACGGACGCCGGGCGACCGCTCCTCGGCCGACTCGGCCAGGAGGTAGGTCTCGTCGTCGGGGTCGTCGTCCTCGAGCGGCCGGAGCGTCACGAGCATGCCGGCCGCGACCACCCCCGTGATCGGCGGGGTCTCCACGATCTCGGGGTCGCGAAGCATCCGCTCGAGGTTGCGGATCCGCGACTCCATCAGGCCCTGCTCGTTCTTCGCCGCGTCGTACTCGGCGTTCTCCCGGATGTCGCCGTGCTCGCGCGCCGCCTTCAGCCGTTCGGCGATGTGCGTGCGGCCACCCGTCGTGAGCTCCTCGAGCTCGGCCTTCAGACGCCGGTAGGCGTCGAGGGTGATCGCCGCCGTGGGCTCGTGGCCGGGTTTTCTCGGCGGGCGGTTGGCGAGCTCCTCGGGCAGTTCCATCGACCGCCGAATCTATCAACTCGCGCGCCGCGAACGGCCGACGCGAGCTCCACGGCCTGCTCGAGGACGGCGCACGCCCGCGCTCATGGTCGTCGTCGTTCTCGCGATCGTCCTGCCGCCCCTCGCCGGCTGACGACGCTACGACTCCGAGAAGTACACGTTCTTCACCTCGGTGTACAGGTTCACGGCGTGCATCCCCATCTCGCGCCCGATCCCGCTCTGCTTGTACCCGCCGAACGGCGCCTCGGTGTGCACGCTGTGGGAGCTGTTCACCGACAGCACGCCGGTCCGGATGCCCTTGGCGACGCGGATCGCCCGTCCGACGTCTCGGGTCCAGATGGAGCCGGAGAGCCCGTACGGCGTGTCGTTCGCCAGCCGGACCGCCTCCGCCTCGGTCTCGAACGGCATGACGCACGCGACGGGCCCGAAGATCTCCTCCCGGGCCACGCGCCACCCGTTGTCGACGTCGGCGAGGATCGCCGGCCGCAGGTAGAAGCCGCCGGGCGGATCGGCGGGGACCTCTCCCCCGGTGACCAGGCGCGCGCCCTCGTCGATGCCGATGCCGATGTAGTCGAGCGAGGTCTGGCGCTGCCCCGCCGAGATCATGGGGCCGAGGTCGGTCGTCTCCTCCTCGGGGCGGCCGACCCGGAGCTCCGCGGTGCGTTTGGCCATACGCTCGATGAACTCGTCGTAGACCGGCCGCTCAACGAACATCCGCGAGCGGGACGTGCAGTCCTGGCCGGTGTTGTCGAAGATCGACCACATCGACCGCTCGACGCACTCGTCCAGGTCGGCGTCGGCGAACACCACGTTCGCGGACTTCCCGCCGAGCTCCAGCGAGACGCGGGTGATGTTGTCCGCGCAGTGCTTCATGATCTGGGCCCCGACCGCCGTGGAGCCCGTGAACCCGACCTTGGAGACGCGCGGGTCGGTGACGAGCGCGGTCCCGACCGTCGAACCCGGGCCGGGGAGCACGCTGATCGTCTCGGGCGGAAGGCCGGCCTCGACGAGCAGGTCGGCGAGCATCAGCACCGACAGGGGCGTGTAGGTCGCCGGCTTGACGACGATCGTGTTGCCGCAGGCGAGCGAGGGCCCGATCTTCCACGTCGCGATCACGAGCGGGAAGTTCCAGGGGGTGATCAGCGCGCAGACGCCCACCGGCTCGCGGAGCGAGATGTCCAGGCCGGGATCCGACACGGGGATCGTCTCGCCGAAGATCTTATTCGCGGCCCCGCCCCAGTACTCGAGGACGTTGGCCACGGTGCCCATCTCGCCGCGCGCGGCGTTGATCGGCTTGCCGGTGTTCCGCGACTCCACGGCCGCGAAGTCCTCGAGCCGTTCGCGCATGAGCGTCGAGGCCCGGAGGAGCACGCGCCCGCGCTCGGTGGCGCTCATCCGGCGCCACGGACCCTCCTCGAAGGCCCGATGCGCGATGTCGACGGCGCGCCTCGCGTCCTCGGCCCCCGCGTCCGCCACCTCGGCCATCGGGGCGCCGGTCCCCGGCTCGATCACGTCGGACGCGGCCCCGTCGACCGGGGTCGTCCGCTCCCCCCCAAGCACCAACAGCTCGGTCGCCATCGTTTCCCCCTGACTCGTGCGACGAGGTCGATGATAGGCGCGCGGCCTTCGCGGGGTCGGCGCGCGGCCTTCGCG
>JBOGVL010000189.1:0-6027 GCA_050692535.1 Actinomycetota bacterium
CCCGCTGATACGTCGATACGCGACGAAGGCGATCGCGATCACGCTCAGGGTCGCGATCAGCATCACGGTCGCCGCGGCGTTCACCGCGGGCGTCGGCGACGAGCGCGCCGCCGAGTAGATCTTCACCGACAGCGGCTCCGTGGGCGCCTGTGCCGACAGGTATCGAACCGTCACGAAGTTGTCCACCGAGTCGGCGAAGACCAGCGCGGAGCTGGCGAGGATCGCCGGCCACAGCAGTGGGAGCAGGACCCGCCGGAGCGCCTGGGTCGCGGAGGCGCCGAGGTCCATGGCCGCCTCCTCGAATTCGGGGCCGATCGAGAGCAGGCGGGCGCGGACGATGATGACCGGATAGGAGAGCTGGAACGTGACCAGCCCGAGCACCTGAGCGGTCGTGCCAAGGTTCATCACACTCTGGAGCAGGCTCGTGAACAGCAGGAACAGCGACGTGCCGAGGATGATCTCGGGAACGACGAACGAGAAGAGCATGAAGAAGTTCGCGGTGCGCGCGGGCCTGCCCCGCCAACGGTCGATCCCGATCGCGAACGCGGTGCCGAGGGGTACCGCGAACAGCACGGTGAGGACCGAGAGGCGGAACGTCTGGAACATCGCCGAGCGGAGCGCCGGGTCGTTCCACAGGGAGTCGAACGGGTCCTGGTACCACCAGCGAAACGAGAACCCCTGCCACGTGCTCCGGGAGCGACCGGCGTTGAACGAGAAGACGATCGCGATCACGACGGGAACGATCGACCAGATCAGGTAGCCCCACGTGACGGCCTGGAGGAACCTCGGCTTGCGCCAGGGGTTGCGCAACCAGCCCGTCGCGGTGCGTTCGGGCACCGACACGATCGACCTGTCGCGCGGGAGCGTGATGTCGCTCACGTCGACTCCGTCGCCCGCCGGGTGGCGTGCAGGTAGTACAGCATCGGAACCATCACGATCGCGATCAGGATCAGGACGAGCGAGCCGGCCTCCGGTCCCTGGCCCGCCTGCCCGACGGCCGAGTCGATGAGGTTCCCGTACATGGACGTCCGTTCGGTCCCCAGGAGGTCGTTGGTGTAGTAGTCGCCGAACATCGGCAGCGACACGATCACGAGTCCGGCGAGGATGCCCGGTTTGGACAACGGGAGCGTGACGCGCCGGAACGTCTGGAGGGAGCTCGCCCCCAGGTCCCGCCCGGCTTCCAGCAGGCTCTGCGGGATCCGGTCGAGGAACCCGAACAGCGGCAGGATCATGAAGGGGATGTAGCCGTACACGAGTCCGAGCACGACCGTGACCGGGTTCCCCGCCAGCCAGTTGACCGGCTGTGCGCCGAGCACGCCCACGATGTCGTTCACGTATCCGTCCGGCTGGAGCAGGCTCTGCCACGCGTAGATGCGCATCAGGTAACTGATCCAGAACGGGGAGATCAGCAGGACCAGGATGAGGCCTCGCCGCCTGCCGGCGTAGCGCGCCGTGTAGTACGCGACGGCGTATCCGACGACGAGGCAGATGAGGCTCGCCGCCACCACGTACAGCAGCGTTCGCAGCAGCGGATCGAGGTAGATCCGATCGCCCGCGGTGAACTTCTGCGCCGTCTCCGAGAACGTGGCGAAGCTCCACCACCACGGCTGATAGACGGGCAGCGGCGTTCGAAACAGCGGGTCGACGGTGCCGAAGGCGACCGAGAGCACCACGTAGAAGGGGAGGACGAAGAAGATCGCGAGCCAGAGGGTGCCGGGCGCCGCGAAGGACGGCCAGTACCAGCGCGGGTACCAGACTCCGGACCTCGCCGCGACCGCGGCGCGGCCTCGCCGCTCCGCCTGGGCGGAGCTAGCCACCCGCCTGGATCTCGCTCCAGGCGTCGAGCCAGAGCCCGTCGGCTTCCGCGGACAGCTCGCCCTGGCTGTAGCCGACGGTGAAGTTCTCTTCGCCGAGCACGGCGAGAGCGAGACTCTCGGGCACGACCCCCTCGTCGACGAGGCGCTCCGGGACGATCGAGGTCATCGGGGGCTGGTAGCCGTTGTACTGCGTGAAGTTGAGATACCCCCAGTGCTCGTCCAGGAGGAAGTTCAGGAACTCGTGCGCCAGCCGAGGACTCTGCGCCGTGGCCGGGATGACGATCTGGTCGTTGCCGATGAGACCCTTCTTGTCAGCTGGGTACCAGTACCCGAGGACGTCCTCCGGCGTGTCCTTCGGCAGGTACCACTTGGCCCCGACGATGTCACCGGACCAGGCCTGCGAGACGGTGAACTCACCCTCGGGCAGCTTCGCGTAGGTGCCGTTGATCGTGAGGCGCCCCTCGTTCTCGTTGATGATCCGCAGGATGGCGTCCTTGGCCTCGGCGATTGCCGCCGGGTCGCCGGTGTTCGCGTCGGTGACCCCATTCCTGAGCAGCATCATCCCGAGCGCGTCTCGGTAGGAGTCGTAATAGCTCACGGCCCCCCCGAAGGCGGGGTCGAAGAACAACTCGTAGCCCGCCGCCTGCGCGTCGGCGTCGTCGACACGGTCGCGACGATAGGCGACGCCCGTCGTGTAGATCACGTAGGGGACCGTGTACCGCCACCCGGTGTCGTACCAGGGTCCGGGGTTGGAGAACGACGGCCAGTAGTTGGCTTCCAGGTGGGGGATCAGCTCGTGGTTCAGGGGCTGCAGGTGACCGCCCTCGACGAGGCGGGCGACGTAGTCCGTGGTGGGGAAGAACACGTCCGCCTGCACCTGTCCGGCCACGAGCTTCTGGATCCCCTCCTCCATGTTGTTGAAGGTGGTCCACTCGATCGTGACGTCGTACTCCTCTTCGAACGCCTTCAGGACTCCCTTCCAGAAGTAGGCGTCCCAGTTGTAGACACGGAGCGTCCCGGACTCGATCGGCGTGGTGGTCGCGATCGGTTCGCCCACCATCGGGAGGGTGACCGGGTTGTCGGGACGCGCCAGGATCCGCTCGCCCCCGCCGGTGCTCCCCCCGCTCGTGCCGGCCGGCGTGGATCCGGGCTTGGAGCAGGCGGCAAGGATCGCCGAGGCCGACGGGAGGAGGGCCGCGGCGCCGATCGAGCTCCTCAGGAAGTCCCGGCGGGTCATCCCCCGCCATTGCTCACGCGGGTGTCGCATGCGTCCCCACCTCCGGGTTCGGTTTGTACGGCCGTACAAACTCGTGAGTAGCATAGGCCCTCGCCCTCGCGCAACCCAAGTCCCTCCCCTGAGCAACCCCGGCGGCATCGTCGATGAGCTCGTCGCCACGTCCGAGGATTGAAGGGTCGTTCAGGCTCGTGTGTATCATCGGCCGGCCCGGCCGAGCCCGGGCGGACCCCGAACCCGCTCGTCACGAGGGAGGGAGTTGAGTGTCCGACGCGCTGCCGGGCCAGCCCGTCTTGTTGGCCGAGGACCTCGGTCCCGTGCGGCGGCTCACGATGAACCGTCCGGGCGCCCTGAACGCGCTCAACGGCGACCTCATGGACGCCCTCATGGGCGCCCTCGACGACGCGGCCGGGGACGACGGCATCCGGGTGGTGGTCCTTCGCGGCGCGGGTCGGGCCTTCTGCGCCGGCTACGACCTCAACGAGGACGCCAAGGGCGGCGAGGCGGACGCCCGCGAGTGGCACCGCGTCCTGAAGCACGACAACGATCGGATGCTTCGTCTCCTCGATCATCCGAAGCCGATCGTCGCGAGCGTCCACTCGTACTGCCTCGCCGGCGGCACCGACCTCATGCTCGCGTGCGACCTCGCGGTCGCCGCGGACGACGCATACTTTGGATACGTCGACGTCCGGTTCGGCTCGGGCGTCGTCTCGATGTTCCTCCCGTGGGTCATCGGCGTCCGGGCCGCGAAGGAGCTGTTGTTCACCGGCGAGGACCGGGTGTCCGCCGCCGAGGCGCTCCGGCTCGGGCTGGTGAACCGCGTCGTGCCGCGGACGGAGCTCGACTCGGCGACGCTGGCGCTCGCGGAGGAGATCGCCAAGAACGAGCCGTTCGTCGTGCAGTCCACGAAGCGGGCCGTCAACCGGGTGTGGGACGTCTCGGGCTTTCGCGCCGCGATGGAGGCGAACGTCGAGCTCGACGTGATGATCGAGACGGCCAACCTGCCGGTCCGGGACGAGTTCCGCCGGATCACGCAGGAGCAGGGGCTGAAGGCCGCGATCGCCTGGCGGGACGCCCGGTTCCGGGACCGGGCGTGACCCGCCTCGACCTTCGGCCGCTCCTCGCGCCGCGCTCGATCGCGATCGTGGGAGCCTCCGAGTCGCCCGACTCCTGGGCGCCCGAGATCTACCGCTCGCTCCGCCACGTCGGGTTCGAGGGCGAGATCCACCCCGTGAACCCCAAGTACGACGAGGTCTGGGACCGCCCGTGCCGCCCGTCGATCGCCGAGCTGCCCCGGGGCGTCGACCTCGCGGTGTTCGTCGTCCCCGCGGGCGTGGTGGTCGCGACGATCGACGACTGCGCCCGGGCCGGAGTTCGTGCGGCGATGGTCGTCTCCTCGGGGTTCGCCGAGGCCGGCGACGAGGGGCGCGCGCTCCAAGAGGAGCTGCGGCGGAAGGCGATGCGGGCTCGCATTCCGGTCCTGGGGCCCAATGTGGAGGGGTTCGTGAACTACGTCGACCGCGTCGCGCCGTACGGCACCACCCCGCCGCCGGAGCCGGTCGCCGGAGGGATCAGCGTGATCAGCCAGTCGGGGACCGTCGCGTGGGCGCTGAGCCAGCAGGCGTCGGATCGAGCCGAAGGGCTCCGGATCGTCCTCGGCGTGGGGAACGAGGCCGTGATCGGCCTGGGCGAGATGTTCGAGTGGGCAGCGGCCGACCGGCACACGCTGCTCGTCGCAAGCTACGTGGAGACGATGCGAGACGTCGAGGGGATCGGGCGAGGTCTCGAGGCGCTTCGGGCGGCGCGCAAGCCGATCGTGGTCTGCGCGCCGGCCGCCGAGAGCGAGCCCTCGCGACGCTCGATCGTCGCGCACACCGGCGCGCTGGCGGGCGACACCGCCCTCCGGGACGCGTGGCTCCGCGGCCACGGTGCCGTCCTGGCCGACGACCCGGCCGCGATGTTCGAGGCCTTGGTCCTCCTCTCGCACCATCGACGGCTGCGGACGACGGGCGTCGCCGCCGCGCTGCAGTCCGGCGGCGCGTGCACGCTCTTCGCCGAGGCGGCCGGGGCTCTCGGGCTCTCCCTCCCCGAGCTCGCCCCGCGGACGAAGGCGACCCTGCGCCGGCGCCTGCCCGCCTTCGCGTCGCAGAACAACCCGCTGGACGTGACCGGGCAGGCCGCCGTCGAGATCGAGATGTTCGAGGCCGCGCTCCGGGCGCTGGCGAACGATCCGAACGTCGGCCTCGTGGCGTTCGACGCCTTCCCGCCGCGCCTGTCCGACGAGAGCGTCTGGTCCGAGCCCGTGCTGCGGACGGTCCGCGAGGTGCGCCGGACGAGCGGGGTGGCGTTCGCGTCGTTGGCGATGAACCCGCTCGCGTACGGCGACGCGGCGAAGCGGTTCGTGGCCGGAGCGGGGCTGCCGTTCCTGCAGGGTCACCGGGCCGCCGCCGGCGGGATCCGCGCGCTGGTCCACCTCCAGGACACGGGTGCGAGCCGGATCGCCGACGTGCCGCCCCACCCGAACCGGCCGGCGGCCGTGCGCCTCCTCCGAGGCCGGGTGGGGCCGCTCGACGAGGCGCGCGCGGCGAGGCTCCTCGAGCTGTACGGCGTTCGGCGCCCTCGGGAGGCGGTCGCGTCCACGCCGGCGGCCGCCGCGAGCGCGTCCCGATCGATCGGCTTCCCCGTCGCCGTCAAGGCGCTGGCGCCGGGGCTGCCGCACAAGGCGAAGTTGGGCGGCGTGCGACTCGGACTCGGCTCGGCCACGGCCGTCGCCGCCGCCGCCTCCGAGGTCCTCGCGGCCGCGAACCGCGCGGGGGCGGCGCGTCCGAGGGTCCTCGTCCAGCGGATGGCTTCGGGCGCCGAGGTCCTGGTCGGCGCCGTGGTCGACGAGCGGTTCGGGGCCTTCGTCACCCTGCGTCCCGGCGGCGCGATGGCCGAGGCCGGGGCGCCGACGTTCGTCCCGGCGCCGCTCACGCC
>JBOGVL010000190.1:0-5985 GCA_050692535.1 Actinomycetota bacterium
CCAGGTGGCGTCCAACGCCGCGCTCGTCGAGTTCAACGACGTCGGGGCGCTGGAGGGCCGGCTCGCCGTCGGCGACGTGGCCTGCGTCCTGGCCGAGCCCGCGCTGACCAACGTCGGCGTGGTCGAGCCGGACGACGGCTTCCACGCCGCGCTTCGCGAGCTCACGCGCGCCCACGGGACCCTCCTGGTGATCGACGAGACCCACACGCTCATCACCGCCCCGGGCGGTCTCGTGGCCCGGTGGGGTCTCGATCCCGATGTCGTCACGCTCGGCAAGTCGATCGGCGGCGGGATCGCGGTCGGCGCCTACGGGATGACCGAGCACGTCGCCGCCGTGCTCGAGTCCTCCGCCGGCGACTACGGCGGCGGTTCGTTCGTCCCCGAGGTCGCGACCGGGGGAACACTCTTCGCCAACCCACTGTCGCTCGCGGCCTGCCGCGCCGCGCTGGGTGGGGTGCTCACGGAGGACGCCTACGAGCGCGCGGCGTCGCTGGGATCCCGCCTGGCCGACGGGATCGAGTCGACCGCCGCGGACGCCGGCCTGCCCTGGCGCGCGCATCGGCTGGGGCCGCGGTCCGGGTACTCGTTCACGGGAACGCTGCCCCGCAACGCGGCCGAGGCGCACCGAGCGCACGACGCCGACCTCTACCGCCTGCTGCGACTCTTCATGGTGAACCGCGGGATCTGGGAGGCCATGGAGTGGGCCGGCCCGGCGTTCTCCGTGGCGGCCGTCGAGTCGGATCTCCAGACCTACCTGGACCGGTTGCGCGAGTTCGTCGAGGAGCTGACCGCGTGAGCGACCCTCGAATCCACCAGGCCGCCGCTCGGGGCTTCGAGGCCGCGGTGGAGCATTACCGGCGGGGCCGACCCGGTTACCCGGACGACGCGGTGTCGTACCTGGTCCGTGAGCTCGAGATCGGGGAGGGCCGGGAGGTCGTGGAGCTCGGAGCGGGGACCGGCAAGCTCACCGAGCTGCTCGTCTACACCGGGGCGCGGATCACGGCGATCGAGCCGGTCGCGGCGATGCGCGAGAGCCTCGAGCGCAACTGCCCCACCGCGACGATCCTCGACGGAACGGCCGAGGATGTCCCCATCGGAGACGCGGCCGCCGACGCCGTGGTCGCGGCCCAGGCCTTCCACTGGTTCGACGGGAATCGCGCGCTCCCGGAGATCCACCGCGTCCTGCGTCCCGACGGCCGGCTCGGACTCATCTGGAACGCCCGCGACGAGGCCAGCGACTGGTCCGAACGGCTCACCGGCATCTTCGACCGCCTGTCGGGCGACGGGCCCCGGTACCGCGACATGCGTTGGCGCGAGGCCTTCGACCGGAGCACTCTCTTCGGGCCGCTTCACCATCAGGTCGCGTACCACGTGCACGAGGTCTCACGGGAGACCTTCCTCGACCGCGTGCTCTCGGTCAGCTACGTCGCCAGCGCATCGGCCGACGAGCGCGAGCGCGTCATCGCCGAGGTGACCGAGCTGCTCGACACCGATCCGGAGCTGCGGGGCCGCGAGGTCCTGGTGATGCCGTACCGGACCGACGTCTACTGGTGCGCCGGCCGCTGACTACGCGTCGGCGACGAGCACGTACCGCGGGCGCTGTTCGAGCCAGCCGAGCGGCCAGCCCTCGTGGAGCTTCGCCGCCCATTCCACGTCGCGCAGGCGCCGGATCCGGGCGGCGGTCCACCCCGCCTCGGCGACGGCCTCGATCATGGGGATCGGCGAGGACTGCTGGGCGAGCGGCAGCTCCGAAAGGACCTCCCGCGGGTACGGGGCGTGGTGGTCGGGGGGCGTCCGGCGGAGCCTCCGCAGACCCTCGGCCGCGAGATCCTTGGCGCGCCGCCCCGGGTCGGTCTGACCCCAGACGCCCTCGAACAGCACGAGCCGGCTCGCGACGAGCCTCCAGGCCCGCAACGCGCCGACGGGGTCGGGCAGCGTCCACAGGACGTGGCGTTCCGTCACCGCGTCGAACGGCCCGCTCGGTGGCTCGGTCGCGGATCCCTCGACGAACGTCATGCGCTCGTCGAGGCCTCGCTCCTTCGCCTTGCGCTCGGCCTGACCAAGCATTCCCGGCGACAGGTCGAGCGCCGTCACCTCATGGCCGAGCTCGGCCGCGAGCAGCGACAGCGCCCCGGTGCCGGCGCCAACGTCGAGGACCCGCGCGCCGGGGTCGGGCAGCGAGTCCCTGAGCGCGCCGCGCCAGGCTGCCGCCTCGAGCGTGTCCGAGATCGCGTGCGACTTCGCCGAGTCGTACGTGTGGGCGTCGTCGTCCCAGAACTCGCGGATCCGGTCGTGAACGTCCGCCATCAGAAGAGCGCGTTCGCGAGCTTGCGACGGTACTCGGCCACCGTGGGGTCCTCGTCGCCCAGCACGGCGAACACGTCGAGCATCGCCTGCCGGGCATCCGGGTCGTCCCGCAGCGCGCCGAGCATGCCGTCGAGCGCCTCGCGGTACGCGCCCTCGGCGGCGAGCCGCTTGGCGCTCGCGAGCGTCCCGGGTTCCTCCAACGCGGCCCACGAGCGCACCTCGAGCGACGCCAGGACGCGCTCCGCATCGGCATCGGGCAGGAGCGGCATCAGCGTCCGCCTCGCCTCCTCGTCGCGGCCGGTCTCCGCGAGCACCCGCCCGAGCCCGAGCCGGGCCTCGCGGTTGCCCTGGTCGGTCTCGAGCGCCTCGCGGTACCTGGCCTCGGCGTCGGTCAGGTCGCCCTCGAGCTCCTCCTCGAGCGCCGCCGCGGCGTCGCGGTCCGCCTCCGTCGGCAGCAGCTTGTCGACGAACTCGTTGATCATCGGCTCCGGGATCGCGCCGACGAACCCGTCGACGGGGCGACCGTCCTTGAAGGCGATCACCGTCGGGATGCTCTGCACGCCGAACTGTCCGGCCGTGTAGGGGTTGGCGTCGACGTCGAGCTTCGCGAGCAGGAACTCGCCGCCCCGCTCCCCCGCCACCTTCTCCAGCATCGGCCCGAGCGTGCGGCAGGGCCCGCACCAGGTGGCCCAGAGGTCCACGACCACCGGTCGGCGCGCGGACTCCTCGACCACCGTCTCGATGAAGTTCTGGTCGGTCGCCTCGACGACGACCGGCTCGATCTCCTTGATCTGTGCCATATGTGTTCCTTCCGTTCCTCTCCCACTCAGGGTACCCGCGCCGACCCATGAACCGGAGTCCCGGCGTCCCCATCCTCCGGAAAGCGCAGGCGCTTCAGCGCCAACGCGTTCACGGCCACGATGAGGCTCGACCCCGACATCGACAGGGCCGCGATCTCCGGACGCAGCGTAAGCCCGAGGCTCGGCTCGAACACGCCTGCCGCGATCGGCAGGGCGATCGCGTTGTAGCCGACGGCCCAACCCAGGTTCTGCCGCATCTTGCGGAGGGTCCCGCGTCCGATCCGCAGCGCCGTGGGGACGTCGAGCGGGTCGGAACGCATCAACACGACGTCGGCCGTCTCGATCGCGACGTCCGTCCCCGCCCCGATCGCGATGCCGAGATCGGCCGTCGCCAGCGCCGGCGCGTCGTTCACCCCGTCGCCGACCATCGCGACCTTGCGGCCGTCGCGTTGCAGGTCGGCCATCTTGCCGGCCTTGTCGCCCGGGAGCACCTCGGCGATCACGGCGCCGACGCCCAGCTCGCCCGCGATCCGGCGCGCCGTCGCCTCGTTGTCGCCGGTGAGCATGACGACCTCGACGCCCGCCTCCGCGAGGGCGGAGACGGCGGCGCGCGACGTCGGGCGCACGGCGTCCGCGACCCCGATCAGCGCCGCGGCACGACCCTCGACGCCGACGACGATGGCCGTCTTCCCGCCCGCGGCGAGCTCTCGACGGCGCTCCTCCAGGGCGCCCATGTCGACGCCTTCACGCTCCATCAGTCGGAGGTTCCCGACGGCCACCTGACGCCCGTCCACCTTCGCGAGCGCGCCGTGACCCGGGACGTTCTCGAAACCCTCGGCCCGGACGTTCGGGATGCCGTTCGCCTCCGCGTGGCGCACCACGGCCTCGGCCAGCGGGTGCTCGGATTCCCGCTCGACCGCAGCGACCAGCCGCAGGAGGTCGTCCTCGGGCAGGCCGTCGACGATGACGTCGGTCACCTCCGGCTCGCCCTTCGTGAGGGTTCCGGTCTTGTCCATCACCACCACCCGGATCCGCGCCGACTCCTCCAGGGCGACGGCGTTCTTGAAGAGGATGCCGCGCCTGGCACCCAGCCCGGTCCCGACCATGATCGCGGTGGGGGTGGCCAGCCCCAGCGCGTCGGGACAGGTGATGACGACCACCGAGATCGCGAACAGGATCGCCTCCTCGAGCGGCCGCCCGGCGGCGAGCCAGACGAGGAGGGTCGCGGTCCCACCGATCAGCGCCACGAGCACGAGCCAGAAGGCCGCCCGGTCGGCGAGCCGCTGTCCCGGCGCCTTGGAGTTCTGCGCCTCCTGCACCAGCTTCACGATCTGGGCGAGGGCGGTGTCCGCTCCGACCCTGGTGGCGCGGACGCGCAGGGTCCCGTTCCGGTTGATCGTGGCGCCGATCACCTCGGCCCGCGGTTGCTTGTGGACCGGGAGGCTCTCCCCGGTCACCATCGACTCGTCGACCTCGCTCTCGCCCTCCTCCACGACGCCGTCGACCGCGATCTTGGCCCCGGGTCGAACGAGCAGCAGGTCACCGGGGGCGACCTGCGCGGTGGGGATCTCGACGGGCTCGCCGTCGCGGATCACCTCGGCCATCGGCGGCGCGAGGTCGAGCAGCGTTCGGATCGCGTCGTTCGCGCCGCCACGGGCGCGCATCTCGAACCAGTGACCGAGCAGGACGAACGCCGCCAGCACGCTCGCCGCCTCGTAGAAGACCTCTCCGCCGCCGGTCAGGGTGACGACGACCGAGTAGAGCCACCCCGCCCCGATCGCCACCGCGACCAGCACCATCATGTCCAGCGTCCGCGCTCTCAGCGCGCGGACGGCTCCGTCGAAGAAGATCCAGGCGGCATAGAAGATCACCGGCAGGCTGAGGATCAAGGAGAAGACGTCGTCCCGGAGGCCGAACGGCGCGGCGACGTCGAACCCCAGCACGTCTCGGCCGATCGGTGACCAGAGCAGGATCGGGATCGAGAGGACGGCGGCCACGAAGAAGCGGTTGCGCATGTCGCGGACCATCGCGTCCATCGACATGCCCGCGTGCCCGCCGTGGCCCATGGCATCGTGCGGGGAACTGAGCCCATCCTCCGCGGGCATCGCGTGCCCCTCGTGCTCCTTCGGCATCGCGTGGCCCTCATGCCCGATCTCGGGTTCGGCCACGGCCGACTCGGCGTGCATGTCGTGTCCGACGTGCTCGAGATCCGGCTCGGCCATCGGGTCACACACGTGTGTCGGCACGGACTGGCCCGCGCAATGGAGTTTGCAGTCCCTGACCCAGCCCCGCAGCTCCGCCACGGACGTCCGAGCGGGGTCGTACCTGACCGTCGCGGTCTGAGCCACGGGGTTGGCGTCGACCTCCCGCACCCCCGGCCGGCGACCGAGCACGGCCTCCACGACCGCCTTCTGGGAGGCCCAGTTCAGACCACCGGTCTCCAGCACGACGGTGGCCCCCCTCCCTTCCCCGCCGCGGGCACCCTGCTCCACATGCGCGGAGTGATCCATCGCTGCCTCCCTACCTTCCGAATCGGCGCAGCCGCAGCGAGTTGGCCAGCACCGAGACCGACGACATCGCCATCGCCGCGGCGGCGATGACGGGGTTCAGCAGCCCGAACGCGGCGAGCGGGATCGCCGCGACGTTGTAGCCGAATGCCCAGAAGAGGTTCTGCGCGATCGTGCGGAAGGTCGATCGGGCGAGCTCGATCGCTCGGGCGTCGCCGTCCAGGTCGCCCGAGACGAGCGTGAGGTCGCTCGCCTCGATCGCGACGTCCGTCCCCGTTCCGATCGCGATGCCGAGGTCCGCCTGTGCCAGCGCGGGAGCGTCGTTGATGCCGTCGCCGACCATCGCGACGGTCCGTCCTTCGGCCTGGAGC
>JBOGVL010000191.1:0-5964 GCA_050692535.1 Actinomycetota bacterium
GGGCGAGCGCGAGGCTCCGCCGCTCGAACAGGCCGGCGATCGCCACGGACGCCACGGCGGCGGCGACGAGGCCCCACGTCGGGGCGCGCCCCGTGAAGACGCGCCCGAACGCGAGCGCCGTCACGACCGACAGGCTCGCGACCGCGGCGAGCGCTACGAGCCGCTGACGACCAGCGGACGGGTCCTGGTCGCGTGCCATACCTCTCGCAATCTGGTGGAGGGCGGGAGGACGACGACCTCCCACCCCGAACGGGTCAACGACAGCTGTGCCTGGGCCGCCCGGCCCTCGAGCTGCCCTCGCCGGTCGGGCGGGAGCGTGTCCGGGTCGGTGGGATGGACGAAGACGCCGATCTTGGGGCCGAAGGTCGCCCCGGCCCGGATCAGCGACGCGAGCTCGTTGGGCGGCGGCGGGGATCCCACCACCACGAGCGTCGTGTCGCCCGCCGCCACCATCCGAAGGCGCGTGAGCCCGGTCGACAGTGCCCGGGAGTTGTGGTGTGAGATTCCCGCGAGCGCATCGAGCAGCTGCTCCTCGCCCACCCGCTGCGGGGGTAGCTGGGTGGTCGCCAGCCTGACCGAGAAGCCGTAGCGCATCAGCAGGACGCCGAGCGATGCGCCGCATGAGACCACCCGTTCGAAACAGGGAGTATGCGTCTGCCCAACGGCGGAGTCGCGCGTGTCGACGAACAGCACCGCCGTCGACCGGCGCGACGACTCGTCCTGGCGGATCATCAGCTCGCCGCTGCGAGCCACGCTCGGCCAGTGGATCCGTCGCAGGTCGTCCCCCTCGACGTAGGCGCGCATCGTGTAGAACTCGTCTCCCGTCCGGAAGAGGTGCTTGGCCAGCGCGAGCCCGCTGGTCATCCCGAACGGCGAATCCGGGCCTCCCGTGAGCGACTCCACCTCCGGCGCGACCACCAGGTCCTCCCGCTCGTCGAACTCCACCCGCAGCTTGGTGAGCGCGAACGGATCGGACAGATCCACCGTCAGGGGGCCGAGCGTGTAGCGGCCGCGCTGGCGCGGGGTCAGCGAGTAGCTGACCCGCTGACGGTCCTTGGCCTGGAGCGAGGCGATGACCAGCCGCGCCGATCGGCCGAGGGGGGCCGGGAGGCGGTCCTCGACCAGGAGGAACGACGTGGTGGTGGGCGACTGGTTCTCGACCTCCAGCTCGACGTGGACCCGCTGACCCGGCTGGACCCTCGTCTCGGACAGCCGGCGGCGGATCCGAAGGCGTTGCCGGCTCCATCGGGTGAGCAGAGCCGCCCCGAAGGGCAACACCACGACGCCGACCGCGATCATGTGGAGGGTCGACGAACCGAGCACGCGGGCGGCCGCCCACAGCGCGATCCCGGCGCCGAAGACGAGCACGCCGCGCCCCGAGGGCACGTCAGGCCGTCCCGGTCACCGGTACCGCAACCTCGCTCACGAGCTCCTCGAGCACCGCCTGCGCGGAGCGGCCCCCCATGACCGCGTCCGCGGTCACGATCACGCGGTGCGCCAGCACCGGGACGACGAGCGCCTTCACGTCGTCCGGGATCACGTAGTCGCGCTCCCCGGCCGCGGCGATGGCGCGGGCTGCGCGGAGCAGCATGATCGACGCCCGCGGGCTCGCGCCGAGGTAGACGTCCGGATGCCGGCGCGTCGACTCGACGAGGTCGACGATGTATCGGCGGATGCCCGGGGCGACGTGCACCCGCCGAACCTGCTCGGTCATCTCGCGGACCGTCAGGGCGTCGGCCACGGGCCCGATGTCGGGCAGCGTAGAGGCCACGCCGTGCGTGGCGAGGATCTCGGCCTCCACGTCCGCGGACGGATAGCCGATCGCGATCCGCATCATGAACCGGTCCAGCTGCGCCTCGGGTAGGGGATAGGTCCCCTCGTGCTCGATCGGGTTCTGGGTCGCGATGACCATGAACGGCATCCCGAGCTGGTAGGTCTCGGTGTCGATCGTGATCTGCCGCTCCTCCATACACTCCAGGAGCGCCGACTGGGTCTTGGGACTGGCTCGGTTGATCTCGTCGCCGAGCACGATGTTGGCGAAGATCGCCCCGGGTTTGAACTCGAAGTCCCCCCGCTCCTGGTTGAACACGTTCACGCCGGTGACGTCCGTCGGGAGCAGGTCGGGCGTGAACTGGATCCGTCGGAAGGAGCAGTCGATGGAGCGCGCGATGGCCTTGGCGAGCATCGTCTTGCCGACCCCGGGAACGTCTTCGATCAGGACGTGGCCCTCGCCGACGAGCGCCGCGAGCGCCAGCCGGATCTCCCGCTGCTTGCCCTGGACGACCTTCTCGACGTTCTCCTCGATCTGGAGGAACCGCTCAGCGAATCCCTGCCAGTCGGGGCTGGTCTGCTCTCGGGCCTCCAAGGACACCTCCGGGGTTCGGGGCTCGATCATCTTACCGAGGTGTACGTATCGCACTACCGGCAGGTTCCTTCGGCTTCCTGCCCTTCGACCGGGCCGGTAAGCCACGGGTTCCACTCGCCTTCGAGCGTCCCGGCTCGCCGCCCCCGCCGGCGGCTGGGTGATCGCCCTCACCACGGTGTTGGCCTCAAGTAGCGCGAAGCGCGATAGGCCCAGATGAGGTTTCGCTCTGCGAAGCCTCATCTGCAAAAGGAGAAGGGCGGCGGTGATGCACTCGTCGCTGGACGCCCCGCGCGGCCCCTTGTTCGCTGCTTCCAGGCGTCCGTCGAGCGCGGCCACCGCCGCCGGGCCGAATCACACCATCGGGATTCACTCACATCAAGCATCCGACCGGGGGTTCTTGGGTGCCTGCGCTACACTCGCCGAGACCCTATGGGACGAGCACTGGTGCTCAACGCGTCGCACCAGCCTCTCGCGGTCGTGACTGCGCGGAGGGCGGTCGTTCTCGTATTGAAGGAGAAGGCAGAGGTGCTCGTCTCCGACGGGCAGGTCTTCCGTTCCGAGCACGTTGCGATGGACGCCCCGTCGGTTCTGCGCCTTCGGCAGTTCGTGCGCGTCCCGTACCGGGCCACGGCTCCGCTCACACGTCGGGCCGTGTTCGCCCGCGACAACTGGGCGTGCCAGTACTGCGGGGGGGCCGCGGAGAACCTCGACCACGTGGTGCCGAAGTCCCGGGGCGGGACGCACACGTGGGACAACGTCGTCGCCGCCTGTCGCCGGTGCAACTCGCGTAAGGAGAACCGACTGATCGAGGACGCCGGGCTCCGGCTCGCGCATCGGCCGGTCGCGCCGTCCGACGGCTTCCGGCTGTCGTTGGGGCGCCTGGAGCCCGAGTGGGAGCCGTTCCTGGGCTGAGCCCGGCTCCAGTCGACCTTTGCGCCGCCGATCGACCGGTCCCGCCGCGTCCTTCCGCAATCGATCTCCCCTTTCTGCTCGACCGCTCTTGACCCAGTGGAGTGCAGGTGGCATAAGAGTGGAGCGCAGTGGAGGAGAAGGGGAGGACGCGTGGCCGAGCTGCTCGGCACGCATAGCTACCAGCTCGACCCGAAGGGGCGGATCAGCCTGCCCGCTCGCTTCCGTGAGGCGTTCGCCGACGGAGCGGTGTTGACCCTGGGCCAGGACGGCTGCCTCTTCTGCTTCCCCAGGGCCGAGTGGGAGGCCCGTGCGGCGGAGGTCCGCAACCTCCCCCTCTCCGATTCCGAGGGCCGCGCCTACGCGCGGATGTTCTTCGGCAAGGCGGAGGCCGTGGAGCTCGACTCGCAGGGGCGCCTCCTCGTCCCCCAGCGCCTTCGGGCCGAGGTCGGGATCCGCAAGGAGGCGGTGGTGCTCGGGGTCTTCGACCGCATGGAGGTCTGGGACCGACAGACCCATGAGCGGTACGAAGCCGGCCACGGCGGCGCGTACCAGACCGGTTCGCTCGCACCCGGAGCGGGGAGGGGAGCAGGGGCATGAAGAAGGGTTCGCTGCAACGCGAGGTACGTCAGAGCCTGTCGCTGATCGTCATGACCGCCGTCACGATGGCCGTGTACCTCGGCATCGGGCTGCTCGCCGTCCGGTTCTTCGGATGAGGGGATCGTCGTGGCGACGGCCGAACATCAGCCGGTCATGGTGGAGGAGGTGCTCCGGTTCCTCGGGGGCCGGCAGACCGTGATCGACCTGACCCTCGGTGCCGGCGGTCACGCGGAGGCGCTGCTCGAATCGGGTGTCGAGCGCCTCGTCGGCGTGGACCGCGACCCGGTGGCGATCGGGCTCGCCGAGGCGCGGCTGTCGCGGTTCGGCGAGCGCTTCACCGCCGTCTCGGCCCGGTTCTCGGCCATGCCCGCGGAGAATCGGGTCGACGGCGTCCTGTTCGACCTCGGCGTGAGCTCGATGCAGCTCGACCGCCCCGAGCGTGGATTCTCCTACCGGCAACAGGGGCCGCTCGACATGCGGATGGAGCCTTCCGGGCAGAGCGCCATGGAGCTGGTGAACACGGCCCCCGAGGAGGAGCTCGCCCGCGTCATCTTCGAGTACGGCGAGGAGCACCGCTCCCGCCGGGTCGCCGCGGCGATCGTGCGCGCCCGCTCCCGCGCGCCGATCGCGACGACCGACGAGCTCGCCCGCGTGGTCGCGAGCGCCCTGGGGGCGCGACGGGGCGGCCCCCACCCCGCGCGCCGGACGTTCCAGGCGCTCCGCATCGCGGTCAACCGGGAGCTCGAGGAGCTCGCCGCCTCCCAGCCGCGGGCGGCCGATCTCCTCGCTCCCGGTGGCCGCCTCGTGGCGATCAGCTACCACTCACTCGAAGACCGAACCGTCAAACGGTTCCTCAACGACCGAGCCGACCTCGAGGTGCTGACGAAGAAACCGCTGACGCCTTCAAGAGCGGAAGCGGAGAGAAATCCGCGTTCACGCAGCGCCAAGCTCCGGGTGGCGGAGAAGAAGGAAGCGGCTTGAGCAGCCCCGCCCGCAAGCTGCCCCCGCGGCGTCCGCACGGCCACGGAATGCCGGGCGAGTCTGGCGGAGCGGAGGCTCTGAGGCGACCGAAGGGAGCCGAAGGAGCGAAGCACCCTCCGCGGAGGCAGGCTCGCCCGGCTACCACGCCGAAGCTGTCTCGCCGAAAGCGCCACCACCTCGGCTTCGCGATCTTCGCGTCGACGCTCGTCGGCCTCCTGGTGTTCGCGACCGTCGTCCTGCATGTCCTGCTCGCCCAGCAGTCGTTCCGCGTCGACGCCGCGGAGCGGCGGCTCGAGGTGCTGGACCAGGAGCACCTCGGGCTCGTCCGCGAGCAGGCCACCAAGTCCGCCCCGCGCCGGATCGCCGGATGGGCCGGCCGGCACGGCATGCGTCTCCCCGACGACATCCGGATCCTCCGCGCGCCGAATGGCCCGGTCGATCCGGCCGGGGCGGGCACCTCGTCCGAGGACGGGGTCTGAGGGATGCGACGGCCGCCGATCGGGCGTCTCGTCGTGCTGCTCTTCGTCATGTGCCTCGCGCTCGGGGCGATCTTCGTCCGCCTCACCGTTCTCCAGGTGAGCCAGGCGGCCGACCTGCGGAACCGGGCCGCGGACCAACGAGTGCGCACCGTCGACCTGCCCGCCCAGCGCGGCCAGATCCTGGACCGGTCGGGCGAACGGCTCGCGCTGTCGATGCCGGCGCGCGACGTCTACGCCGATCCGCGCTACGTGGTCGACCCGTGGGCGACGGCGACGCGGCTGGCGCCGGAGCTGGGGGTCCGCACGGGCCCCCTGGTCGACAAGCTCACGGCCGACACGACCTTCGTCTACCTGGCCCGGCAGGTCGACCTCCCCGCCGCCGAACGGATCGCCGGGATGGAGCTCCCCGGGATCGGCTTCCTGGAGGTGAGCAAGCGGTACTACCCGGCGGGCGCGCTGGCCGGCCAGCCGGGTGAGCGGACCCAGGAGCTCGACCCGTACGGCCTGCCGATCGTCGGCGGCGTCGACGTGCTACGCCCGCCCGTCGCCGGCGCGTCGATCGAGACCACGATCGACCGGGATCTCCAATTCCAGGCGGAGGCGGCCCTGGAGGAGTCCGTCGCGCAACAG
>JBOGVL010000192.1:0-5927 GCA_050692535.1 Actinomycetota bacterium
GAGTCGAGGTCCCAGCTCTTGCGGAACGAGACGACCGCCAGGCCGAGCGTCACGACCAGGATGAAGAGCGATCCGAGCACCCCGCCGAGGATCGAGATCGTGAAGAGGCCCCAGATCGAGATCGAGTCGGAGCCGAACGCCGCCCCCGCGAGCCGGGCGAGCACGGCCAGCCAAAGCGACGACGAGAGCGTCGTCACGATCGCGACGTAGACGTTGCGGTAGAGGATCCCGTCCCGCGCGAGGGAGGGCTCGAGCACGCCCGAGGCGCTCGCCGTGCCGAGGCGTGCGCCGATCGCGCCGAAGATCGTCCCGCGCATCCCCACCGCTGCGGGGATCAGGACCAGCAGTCCGGGGAGGCGGTCCAGCCGCCCCGTGATGTGCGCCAGCGTCAGGCCGGCGACGAACCCCGCGAGCGTGCTGAGGACGAGCGCGACCAGGCCCTGCCGGAGCGTCCGACGCTCGGCTCGCAGGGTGGCCCAGAGGCGGGGTGCTCGCAGGCGGAGGGCCATAACGGTTCGCTCATGTGATCCTTCTCGTGTCCATCTCGGCGGGCTCGGCGGCCCGGGGCAGTATGCCCCCGTCGTCCCTGCGGGACAACCAGCTACGGGGGAGGTTCCTCCACCCAGTCGCGGGTGAGGTAGAGCCAGAAGGCGAGCCCCGCGTAGGCGCCGTAGCGGCGGAAGCGTCGATGGATCGCGGCGTCCGTGGCCGACCTCCGGCCCGCCTTCTTGGTGTACGTCGGTCGCGTCCACGAGTCGAGGATCAGCCGGTGGTAGCGGCCGAGCGTCATCATGATGTGGGCCGCGGCGTAGGGGCCGACACCGGGGAGGTCGAGCAGGCGGGCCTCGAGCTCGTCGTCCGGCAGCTCCTCCGCGCCCGCTCGACCGAACCATTGGAGGTCGAGGTCCCCGTCCGCGACCCTGCGCGAGAGCGTCACGAGGTACGCGCCGCGGTACCCGGCCCGGGCGACGTCGCGGAAGAAGTTTTCGCCGGCCTCGGCCATCGCGGCCGGGGTCGGGAAGGCGCGACCCCAGGGTCCGTCGGCCGGCGCGTCGGCGGACGGCTCGCCGAGGTGCTGGACGATCGCGTGCACCATGCGCACGGTGGCGGACCAGGCGCAGTTCGTCGTGCAGATCGTCTTCACGACGTCCTCGAAGACGCTGGGACTCTGCACCATCCTGCCGGCGCCCGTGCGCACCCAGGAGAGGTCCGGGTCGCCCGCCGCGGCCTCGTAGAACGGGGAGAGGTCGGCGTCCAGGCGCAGCACGTGTCGAACGGTCGCTACGAGGTCGTCCACGGCGGCCCGTGAGGCACCCGACCCGAGGACGACGACGCTCGCGCGGGCGTCGCCCCCGCGTTCGACCCGCACCCGCCGTGGCCGGCCGCGCCGGGTTCGCAGCGTGAGCTCGACGGCCCGGTAGTCCGGATCCGGCCGCATCGGCGGGAGGTCGACGAAGCCGTGCGAGTTCAGCGTCCGGACGAGGTCGACGGGTTCGCCGCCGGCCCCGACGAGCCGGAGCTCACGCGTCGTCATCCGCCCGCTGTCGCTCGCGCCACGCCCGCACCTTCGCGCGGTTGCCGCACGTCGACATCGTGCACCAGCGGCCCGAGTGGTTCTTGGAGCGGTCGTAGAAGACCGAGGTGCAGTCCTCGCCCGCGCACTCCTTCAGTTGACCCCAGGAGCCGTCCAGGTCCGCCAGGAACGCGATCGCCACGATCCGCCCCAGCGCGCCGTCCACGCCCGTCTCGCTCGGGACGAGGACCGGGCCGTCCTGTGCGAAGTGGGGATGGAGCCCGGCGCGCTGCGCGTGCTCGTCGATCACGGCCACCTCGCCCTCGGCCAGCGGCTCCCCACGGTTGGTCCGCACCTTCGCGAGCAACGCGCGAGTGAGCTCGAGCGCGGCGTCCCGGTCGGCGTCGGTGAACGGCACCTCGTCCTCGAGCAGCGCCCGTTCCCGCAGGAAGGCCTCCAGCATCTCCCGCGAGGGGGGCAGGTCATCCTCGATCCGGGGAACGTGCTCGTGCAGGTTCATGAACCGCTGGACGATCTCGAGGTCGCCCGGCGCCGAGTGCGCCGTGTCGTGGGACCGGATGTCGAACATCGCGGGCGGATTGTACACCATCGAAAGGTGTTGACAGGTTACGCTGCCGGCCGGCGAGGCGAGCGGGCACCGCGTCGACTGATCCGCTGACGTTCGTACGATGGGGCCGTGCTCGAGTTCACGCCCTGGGCCACCGAGATCCTCGGCCGGACGCATGCCGCCGCGCGGCGACTCAATCCGGCGGCGACGGTCCGGCTCCAGCGCCACCGCGACGGGGTCCAGTTCGCCCTGACCGACGAACGCCACGACGGCGACGAGCTGGTCGAGGGGGACGGCTTCGAGCTCTGGGTCGAGGCGGGCCTCGGAGGGACGGTCGACGTCGTCGAGCCGCACGACCGCCTCGTCCTGCGCCCGCCCGGCGATCCCGAGCGCAGCGTCCGGGCACACGGACCGTCTGCCGAGCCGTCCGGCTGATCTCGCGCCGCGTTCGCCGTTCTACACTTCGTCCATCGTGAGCACGAGCGCACCCCAACCCCCCCAGGAGCTCCGCCCCCTCACGGGGCAGGGTCCGGTGATGCTGATCGGCGGGGCCGAGGACAAGATCCGGGACAAGGTCATCCTCGGTCGATTCTCGGAGGCCGCGCACGGCCCCGACGGGCACGTCGTGGTGGTCTCGACCGCCTCCTCTCTCGGGGACCTCGCCACCGAGCGCTATCGGGAGCTCTTCGCCGGCCTGGGGATCACGCGGGTCACCGGCCTGCGGCCGGAGGAGCGTTCGGCGGCCGACGACCCCGCGGCCGCGAGGACGCTCGGCGACGCCACCGGCGTGTTCCTGACCGGCGGCAACCAGCTGCGGCTGTCGTCGGTGGTGGCCGGCACCCGGCTGGCGGACGCGATCCACCTCGCTCACGACCGCGGCGCCGTGGTCGCCGGCACCTCGGCCGGGGCCAGCGCGATGGCGACGCACATGATGGCGTTCGGCCGCTCCGGCGAGAGTCCCAAGAACCGCATGGCGCAGATGGCGGCCGGGCTCGGTGTCCTGACCGGGGTGGTGATCGACCAGCACTTCTCCGAACGCGGCCGGTTCGGCCGGCTGCTCGCGGTCGTCGCGCACTCGCCGTCGCTGGTCGGCATCGGCCTCGACGAGGACACCGCGGCGATCGTGCACGCCGATCGCACGTTGGAGGTCATCGGGCGCGGGGCCGTGACGGTGGTCGACGGCTCCCACGTCGTGACCAACGCCCATCGGGCCAAGGGCTACCGGCCGCTGATGGTCTCCGGCGCCGTCGTGCACTCGCTCCCGTCCGGCGCGTGGTTCGACCTCCGGGGGCGGCGCCTCCTGGTCGGCGAGCCCGGGGAGGAGCGGGAGGCGTCGGAGTGACGACCGGCCGGACCCGCTCGAAGGCCGACCGACAGAGGGCGAAGCGGGAGCCGGCCTCGAAGAAGCCGCCGCTGCGCCCCGACCTGAACATCGTCGAGACCCAGGTTTTCCGCGGGCCCAACTACTGGAGCTACGAGCCGTGCGTCCGGCTGCTCGTCGATCTCGGCACGCTCGAGCAGTGGCCCTCGAACACGATCCCGGGTTTCGTCGACGGCCTCCTTGCGCTGCTGCCGGGGGTGGGCGAGCACTCTTGCTCGCTGGGCAAGCGCGGCGGGTTCAAGGAACGGCTCGTCGAGGGTACCTGGGTCGGGCACGTCGCCGAGCACGTCGCGATCGAGCTGCAGCGTGAGTCCGGCGCGCACGTCTACCGGGGCAAGACCCGGAGCGCGGGTGAGACGGGCCGGTACAACGTGATCTACGGCTACTGGGAGGAACGGGTCGGCCTCGCGGCCGGCACGCTCGCCGTCCGGCTCGTCAATCACCTGGTGAGCCCGCAGAAGGACTTCGACTTCCTCGCCGAGCTTGAGCGATTGATCCTGCTCGCCGAACGACGCGCGTTCGGTCCGTCGACGCAGGCGATCCTCGACGAGGCGGCGAGCCGCGACATCCCCTTCATCCGGCTGAACGAGGCCTCGCTGGTCCAGCTCGGGTGGGGCAGGTACCAGCAGCGGATCCGGGCGACGATGACGTCGAAGACGTCCTCGCTCGCCGTCGACATCGCCGGCGACAAGGACATGACGCGGCGGCTGCTCGCCTCCGCCGGCCTGCCGGTGCCGCGCGGGGAGATCGTTCGGAACGAGGACGAGGCGGTCGCCGCCGCCCGGCGCGTGGGCTTCCCCGTCGTGGCCAAGCCGCTCGACGGGAACCACGGCCGCGGGGTCGGGCTCGACCTCCGCACCGATCGCGACGTCCGGGCCGGGTTCAAGCGCGCCCTGAAGGAGGCGCGACAGGGGCTGGCGGTGGTCGAGTCGTTCGTGACGGGCAACGATTATCGCGTGCTGGTCGTCGGCGGCCGGATGGTGGCCGTGGCGCAGCGCGTTCCCGCCCACGTCATCGGCGACGGCGAGCACACCCTGGCCGAGCTCGTCGAGATCACCAACCAGGATCCGCGGCGCGGCATCGGGCACGAGAAGGTGCTCACGAAGATCAAGGTCGATGAGGCCGCCGTCGCGCTGGTGAAGAAGCAGGGGTTCGCGATGGGGGACGTTCCCGCCGAGGGTGCGTTCGTCAAGCTGGTCGCCACCGGCAACATGTCGACGGGGGGCATCTCGATCGACCGCACGTGGGAGGCGCACGAGGAGAACGTGGAGATCGCCGAGGAGGCGGCGCGCGTGGTCGGCCTCGACGTGGCCGGGATCGATTTCCTGGCGCCCGACATCACCCGGCCGGTACGAGAGACGGGAGGCGCGATCGTCGAGGTGAACGCCGCCCCGGGATTCCGGATGCACACGCACCCGACCGAGGGCGAGCCGCAGTACGTCGCCAAAGACGTGGTGGACCTGTTGTTCCCGCCCGGGACGCCGTCGAGGATCCCGATCGTCGCCGTGACCGGTTCCAACGGCAAGACGACGACCGTTCGGATGATCGCGCACATCTTCAAGGGGATGGGACGTTCGGTCGGGTTCACGACGACGGACGGCATCTACATCGACGAGCGCCTCGTGAAGCGCGCCGACGCGAGCGGGCCCAAGTCGGCCCAGATGGTGCTCCAGAACCCGCGGGTGGACTTCGCGGTGTTCGAGACGGCGCGCGGAGGGATCCTGCGCGAGGGGCTCGGCTACGGAAGGAACGACGTCGCGGTCGTCATCAACGTGACCGGCGACCACCTCGGGTTGAAGGGCATCGACACGCTCGAGCAGCTCGCAGCCGTCAAGCAGGTGGTCGTCGAGGCGGTTCCCAAGACCGGGTGGGCCGTCCTGAACGCCGACGACCCGCTCGTGGTCGAGATGCGGCGCGCGTGCAGCGGCAGCGTGATCCTGTTCTCGATGCAGGAGAAGAACGAGCTCATCGACCGCTGGGTGCGGCGGGGCCGCAAGGCGGTCGTGCTCGAGAAGGGCCCGCTGGGCGAGCTGATGGTCATCAAGGAGGGCCGGCGGACGATGCCGATCGCGTGGGTCCACACCCTGCCGGCGACGTTCGAGGGCCGGGCGCGGATGATGGTCCAGAACGCGATGGCCGCGGCCGCCGCGGCGCACGCGGCGGGGGCGCATCTGCACGACATCCGCCAGGGGCTGCGCTCGTTCGCGACCTCGATCTATCAGGCGCCCGGCCGGCTGAACGTGTTCGACCTCGACGGGGTGAAGGTCCTGATCGACTACGCCCACAACCCGGCGGGGCTCGAGACGCTCGGCGACTTCGTCGAGCGGCTGACGCACGATGCCCCGCACGGCGGCCGAGGGGGCGCGACATCTTGGAGCGCGAACCTTCGGGTGGCCGTGGTCGCCACCGCCGGGGACCGGCGCGACGAGGACATGCGCGAGCTGGGGCGGGTGGCGGCCAAGTAC
>JBOGVL010000193.1:0-5922 GCA_050692535.1 Actinomycetota bacterium
GCTGGCGGACGTCCGCCGGACGAGCGCCACGGTGGTCGCCCGCGACCGCGATCCCATGGCCGAGCTCGTCGGGATCCAGCGGCTGGCGGTGGCGCTCGCCGAGGCCAAGGGCCTCGATCCCGACCGGCCGCGCCACCTGACTCGGTCGGTGGTGCTCGCATGACTCGGACCCTCGAACGCATCGGAGGTGCAGCACGATGAAGCGACACCGTCGACTGGTTCTCGTCCTCGTGCTCGGAATGCTCGCGGCCGCCTGCACGGGCAGCGACGGCGACGGCGCGGAGCCCACCGGGGGGACGGGCGAGCCCGCCGGCCCGGTCACGCTGACGTTCTGGCACGGCTACACCGACGCCGAGGCGGACTCGCTCAACGCGCTCCTGGACGAGTGGAACGGCGCGAACCCGGACATCCAGATCGAGCCGCTGTTCGTGAACAACGATCGGGCGCTGCAGAAGCTGACGGTGGCCCTGCAGGCCGGGGAGCCGCCCGACATCACGTACCAGTACGGTTCGTCCCTGCCGCAGCTCGCGGCCGCGCCCGGGATCGTCGACCTCACCGCGTGGACGCAGGAGCCCGACGTGAACTGGGAGGACTTCGTCCAGGGCGCCCGCGACGCCGCGACGTTCGAGGGGACCGTGCTGGGGGTTCCCGCGCTCATCGACAACCTGGCCGTCGTCTACAACAAGACGCTGTTCGACGACGCGGGGCTCGAGTACCCGAACGACCAGTGGTCGTGGGACGACTTCCGAGCCGCGGCGGCGGCGCTCACCGACCCGTCGACGCAGCAGTTCGGCTTCTCGTATCCGATGGACGCGTCCGAGGACACGGTCTGGCACTACGACCCGCTCCTGTGGCAGAACGGCGGCTCGATCCTCACGGAAGACGGCACCCAGGCGGCGTTCAACTCCCCCGAGGGGGTCGAGGCACTCGAGGTCCTCGTGGGGATGGCCGTCGAGGACGAGTCGGTCTTCCTCGACATCCAGAACTCGCCGTACACGGGGCTGTTCAACAGCGGCAAGATCGGGATGCTGGTCACCGGCCCGTGGGATTTGTCGAGCTTCCCGGACGTCGACTACGGCGTCGAGATCCTGCCCGGGTTCGACGGCGATCACCAGACGATCGCGGGACCCGACATGTGGACGGTCTTCGACAACGGAGGTGGACGGGCACCGGCGGCGCTCGACTTCATCGCGTGGCTCACCGCGCCCGAGCAGATGCAGGCGGACGCGCTGGCCACCGGCCACCTGCCCTTCCGCCTGTCCGTCATCGAGGACGCCGCGTTCATCGAGGAGTTCGGAGCCGCGTTCCCCGGGGTGGACGTGTTCGCGGAGAACCTGGCGAACGTCGAGCAGGCGCGCCCGGTGCTCGCCGCCTACCCGCAGGTCTCCGAGGCCATGGGGTTCGCGATCGTCTCGGCGATGCTGGGCGAGGCGGACGCGCAGTCGGCGCTGGACGAGGCCGCGGCCCAGGCGAACGATGCCCTGGCGCTCGCCGGATAGGCTTCGACCGGTTCGGCGGCGAGCGACGGAGGTCGGGTGACGCGGTTCCGGCGGTTCCTGGTCTCGGATCACGTCGCCGGCTGGGCCTTCATCCTGCCCTCCGTGATCCTGATCGCCGTCTTCGGGATCGTCCCGATCGTCTGGGGCCTGATCCTGTCCTTCCAGAAGGCCGGACTGATCTCGCCGGAGCGCGACTGGGTCGGGCTGGACAACTACGCGCGGATCGCGAGCGACCCGAAGGTCCGGCAGGCGGCGATCAACACGATCTACTACACCGTCCTCTTCGTCCCGACCTCGATCCTCGCGTCGCTGTTCATCGCGCACGCGCTCAACCGGAAGATCGCGTTCGTCCGCTTCTACCGGCTGTCGGTGTTCATCCCGGTCGTCACGTCCACGATCGCCACCGGGATCATGTTCCTCTGGCTGTTCGACCGGCACTTCGGCCTGGCCAACTGGCTGCTCGGCAAGGTCGGGCTGGGGCCGTTCGGGTTCTTCGAGGAGCCGAACCAGGCCATGATCGCCCTCGTCCTCATGACGGTGTGGGGATGGCTGGGCTTCGACACGATCATCTACCTCGCCGCGTTGCAGGGAGTGCCGCAGGAGCTCAACGAGGCCGCGGCGATCGACGGCGCCGGCCGCTGGAGCTCGTTCTGGCGCGTGACGTGGCCGATGCTCGGGCCGGCCACGCTGCTGCTCGTCGTGTGGTCGACGATCAGCGCGCTCCAGCTCTTCGACGAGGTGTTCTTCGTCACGAAGGGTGGACCGCTCGGCCGGACGTCGGTCGTCGTGTTCTACGTCTACCGGCTGGCGTTCGAGCAGGGCCTCGGCGGGCTGTCGCTCGCCGGTTACGCGGCCGCGATCGCCTACGTGCTGTTCCTCGTGATCCTGGTGCTCACCCTGGCCCAGTTCTGGCTCGGCAGCCGAGTGATCCACTACCAGTCATGAGCTCGGTCACGACGCCCGCTCGCGCGCCCGCCGGCCGGACCCGGGTCGACCCCCGCGGGCTCGAAGGCGAGACCGGCATGGTGGAGCGCCCGCGCCGCCGCTTCCTGCCGTTCGACCCGTGGCACCTGTTCCTCGCGCCGCTCGCCGTCGTGATGCTGCTGCCCCTCGTGTGGATGGTGGTCACGTCGCTCGAGACGCAGGCGCAGACCCTGCACTTCCCGCCGATCCTGTGGCCGGGCACGTTGCAGTTCGGGAACTACGTGGACGCGATCCGCGAGTCCGCGTTCGGGACCTGGTTCTGGAACACGACCGTCGTCACCGTGACGATCGTCCTCAGCAACCTCGTCCTGTGCTCGCTCGCGGCGTACGCGTTCGCGCGGGTCCGGTTCCTCGGACGCGGGGTCGTCTACTTCCTGCTCCTCGCCACGTTGATGGTGCCGCTGCAGGTCGTCCTCATCCCGACGTTCCTGATCGTGAAGGACCTCGGGCTCCTCGATCGCCTCGGCGCGCTCATCGTGCCGCACCTGGCCAGCGTCTTCGGCATCTTCATGCTCACGCAGTTCTTCCGCACGCTGCCCATCGAGCTCGAGGAGGCGGCGCGGATCGACGGCGCGTCGCGGCTGTCGATCCTGCTGCGGATCGTGCTCCCGCTCTCGCTGCCGGCGCTCGCGACGCTGGCGGTCATCCAGTTCATGTGGACCTGGAACGAGTTCCTCTGGCCCCTCGTGACGATCCTGACCAACCAGGGCGCGTTCACGCTGCAGCTCGGGCTCGCGACCTTCCAGGGGGCGCACCAGACTCAGTGGCACCTGCTGGCGGCCGCGAACATGATGTCGATGCTGCCCATGCTCGTGCTGTTCCTGCTCGCGCAGCGCTACTTCGTGCGCGGCATCGCCACCCAGGGACTGAAGGGATAGTCGGTTGGCCCGCGTCCTCTTCGACGAGGTCACCAAGGTGTACCCGGGCCCCGTCGTCGCCGTGGAGGGGCTCACCCTCGAGGTCGACGACGGCGAGTTCCTGATCCTCGTCGGCCCCTCGGGGTGCGGGAAGTCGACGGCGCTGCGGATGGTGGCCGGCCTCGAGCGGATCAGCGACGGCGAGATCACGATCGGCGATCGGGTCGTGAACGACGTGCCCCCGAAGGACCGCGACATCGCGATGGTGTTCCAGAACTACGCGCTGTACCCGCACATGACGGTCGAGCGGAACCTGGGGTTCGGCCTCCGCCGTCGCCGGACGCCCCAGGACGAGGTCCGCCGCCGCGTCGACGAGGTCGGCCGGATGCTCGGCCTCGAGGACCTCCTCGGCCGGCGGCCCGGACAGCTCTCGGGCGGCCAGCGCCAGCGCGTCGCGATGGGCCGGGCGCTCGTCCGCGAGCCGGACGTGTTCCTCCTGGACGAGCCGCTCTCGAACCTGGACGCGAAGCTCCGGGTGGAGATGCGGGCGGAGCTCAAGCGGCTCCAGGACCGTCTCGACGTGACGACGATCTACGTGACCCACGACCAGGTCGAGGCCATGACCCTCGGCGAGCGGATCGCGGTGCTCTCGGACGGGGTCCTGCAGCAGGTCGGCCACCCCCAGGACGTGTACGACCATCCGGCGAACGTGTTCGTGGCCGGCTTCATCGGCTCACCCCCGATGAACCTCCTGAAGGGCAAGGCGGCGGGCGGGCGGATCGCGGCCGGCGACTTCGAGCTCGAGGACGCGCGCGTGCCCGACGGCGACGTGCTCGTGGGCATCCGGCCCGAGGCCCTGCGTCCCGTCGGGGAGGAGCATCCCGGCCCCGGCCTCGAGGTCCGGGTGGACGTGGTCGAGCCGCTCGGCGACGAGGTCCTGGTGCACGGGTCCGTCGAGGCGAGGGAGGCCGCCGTCTGGACGGGGACGGAGGACGCCACGCTCTTGGCCGACGCCGCCACCGATCGAGGGACCGTGCGCCTGCGCCTCCCGCCGCGCGCGCGACCGACGCCCGGATCGCGGCTGCACGTCGCCGTCGAACCCGAGGAGGTCCACGTCTTCGACGAGACCACCGGGTTTGCGCTTCGACCGCGATGACCGAGCGACGGATCATCGTCGGCCTGTCCGCCTCGTGCGTCGTCCTGCTCGGAGTCTCGGTATGGGCGCTCGCGACGCGCGGCGGCGAGGCACCGAGCGAGACCGAAGGGCGGGAGCTCTGGGTCGCAACCGGTGGCGACGACGCGGGCCCCGGGACCCGGGACGAGCCCTGGGCCACGATCCAGCACGCGGCCGAGGCGGCCCGGCCCGGCGACACCGTCACCGTGGCGGGCGGCACGTATCCCGAGCGTGTGGAGGTCCGGGTCTCGGGGGAGCCCGGGCGGCGCATCACGTTCGCGGCGGCGGCCGGTGAGCGGGTCGTGCTCGACGGCTCGTCGATCGAGGTGCCGGCGGATCGCTCGGCGATGATCCTGATCGACTCCCGGCGGTACGTCACCGTCCGGGGGTTCGAGATCACGGGCTACCGGAGCGACGTCTCCGGTCGCGTGCCCGTGGGGATCCTCGTGATCGGGTCGGCCGACCACGTCCGCCTCGCCGGCAACGTCGTCCACGACCTCGGAACGACGTTCGACGGCCGGAACGGCGGCGACGCGCACGGGATCGCCGTCTTCGGGACCGACGTCGACCATCCGATCGCCGGCGTGGAGATCGTCGACAACGAGCTGGCGAATCTCTCCCTGGGCTCGTCGGAGGCCCTCGTCGTCAACGGGAACGTGAAGGACTTCCTGATCGAGGGCAACCGGGTGCACGACACCAACAACATCGCGATCGACGTGATCGGCTTCGAGGGCACGGCGTCGGACCCGACCGTCGACCAGGCCCGGGACGGCGTGGTGCGCGGAAACACGGTGTGGAACGTCGACAGCGCCGGCAACCCCGCCTACGGCGACGACCGCAGCGCCGACGGCATCTACGTCGACGGCGGCCGGGACGTCCTGATCGAGGGCAACGTGATCCACGACGTGAACATCGGGATCGAGCTCGCCAGCGAGCACGCCGGACGGTCGACCAGGAACGTCACCGTCCGCAACAACCTCGTGTACGACGCGACGACCATCGGGATCGCGATCGGGGGCTACGACCGACGCCGCGGGAGCACCGAGGACTGCGTCATCGTGAACAACACGATCGTGAACACCGACGGCGTCGAGCTGCTCGTGCAGTTCGACACACGGGACAACGTGATCGCGAACAACGTGATCGTCGCCGGCCCACGGCATGTCTTCGTCGAGAACGTGTACCCGGAGAACGTCGGCAACGTCCTCGACCACAACCTCTACTACTCGGTCGACGGGAGCTCGGATGGCATCTGGATGTGGAAGGGCGTGGGCTACGACGACTTCGACACGTGGAGCGAGCGGTCCGGCAACGACCGCGCCTCGATCTTTGCCGACCCGGCCTTCGCCGACGCCGAGGCTCGCGACTACACGCTCGAGGTCGGCTCGCCGGCCGTCGACGCCGGCGC
>JBOGVL010000194.1:0-5905 GCA_050692535.1 Actinomycetota bacterium
GGACTACCGGGCGCTGTGGGCGCCGATCCTGCTCCCGTTCAACGAGCAGCTGCTGGACCGCCTGTCGCTGTCAGGAGCGCGGCGGGTGCTGGACCTGGGGACGGGGGTCGGCTCGCTCCTGCCGGAGCTCCGGGCGCGCGCACCGGATGCCTGGATCGCGGGCGCCGACCGATCCCACGGGATGCTCGCACTCGCGCCGCCGGACTACGAGCGGCTGGTGCTCGACGCCGGATCGCTGCCGTTCGCCGATGCGACCCTCGACGCGGTCGTGATGGCGTTCATGATCTTCCATCTGCCGGACCCGGCCGCCGCGCTCGGCGAGGTCCGGCGCGTGACCGCGGACGAGGCCTTCGTCGGTGTCGCCACCTGGGGCGACGGGGACTCGTTCCCGGCTGCGGATGCCTGGGTCGAGGAGCTCGACGCGGTGGCGCCCCCCCTCGACGAGAACTTCCCGGATTCGCTGGACGAGGTAAACACGCCGGCCAAGCTGCGAGCCCTTCTCGAAGACGCCGGCTTCCGGCAGGTGGACGCGGAGGAGTTGCCGTTCGACCACGCCTTCACGCTCGACTCGTTCATCGAGAACCGGCTGCGGATCGGGCGGAGCCGGCGGCGCGTCGAGCGCCTTTCACCCGACGCCCGCACCGCGCTCGTCGAGCGAGCTCGGACGAGGCTCGCCGAGCTCGCTCCGGAGGACTTCGTCGATCACGACACCGTCGTGCTGGCGACCGGACGGACCTGAGCGCCGCGTCCGCGAGCGGCGATGTGCTTCGCGACGTACTGGTGGTCGCGGCCGATGCCGGGCAGGACGCAGGAGGACAGCGAGTACTGGAACAGCAGCCCCACGAAGTACAGCCCCGGCTCGGCATCCACGACGCCGCGGTCGTGCAACGGCGTCCCGTCCTCGCCGAAGACCCGGAGATCGATCCACGAGAGGTCCTGGCGGAACCCCGTACACCAGACGACGTTCGCGACCTCGAGCACCCGATCGTCTTCCAGCATCGGCAGGCCCCCGCGAACGCCCGTGACCTTGGGGATCCGTTCGACGCCGGCCGCGGCGAGGTCCTTCGGCTTGACTCGGACGAGCGGATCGCCCTTGGACACGAGCTTCGACCCGACCCTCCGACCGATCGGCGTCCACATGGTCAGCACGTGGTGGCCGACGAACCGCACCACCGGGAAGACGAACCGCCCGGCGCCATCGATGCGGACCGGGATGTGTCCGGTGTCCCGCCCGGACAGCCACGTCGGGTGCCCTCGGGCGACCTCGAGAGCGATGTCGGCTCCCGAGTTCCCGGCGCCCACGAGGAGAACGCCGCCCTCGCGCAGCTGGGCCGGATTCCGGTACTCGCTGGAGTGCAGCTGGACGATGTCCGGGGCGAGCTCGCGCGCGAACGCGGGGATCCGGGGGGTCCGATGAGCGCCCGACGCCACGACGACGTTGTCCGCCTCGAACCGGCGCTCCCCCGCGACGAGGACGAACCGTTCCCCTTCCTTGGTGAGCGCGTCCACGCGGACGTCGGTTCGAACCGGGAGATCGAAGCGGGCCGCGTACGCCTCGAGATAGTCGGCCATGTCGTCCTTCGAGGGGTACGACCAGGCGCGCGCCGGGAATCCCCAGCCGGGCAGCCCGGCGTAGCGCGCGGGGGTGAACAGGCGGAGCGAGTCCCAGCGCTTGCGCCACGGATCGCCGACCCGCTCGTTCGCGTCGAGGATCGCGAACGGGCGTCCGCGCTTCGCCAGGTAGTACCCGGTCGCGAGACCCGCCTGGCCTCCGCCGACGATCAAAGTCTCGATGCGTTCGTCCTGCCGATCCATCCTCGGCCTCCGTTCGTTCGGCTCGTGGGAGGACCGTAGGCGCCGCAACCGGATCCGCTCATCGACCGAACCAGCCAAAGACGGCGGCGCGGCGCATGGTCAGAATTCACCACGCCGCCGCGGCCCGTCTCACACGAGGCCGTGCTCGAACGCGAAGGCCGTCGCCGCCGCCCGGGACGTGACCTCGATCTTGGCGAAGATGTTCTGCAGGTGCCGGGCGACCGTGTGCTCGCTGAGCACCAGCTCGACGGCGATGTCCCGGTTCGTCCGACCGGTCGCAACCAAGCGGAGCACCTCGGCCTCTCGCGGCGTGAGTCCTCGGGGCAGGACGGTGGGCTCGGAGAGGAGACCGGTCACCCTGGCGGCGTCCGGGATGGCTCCCAGCCGTTCGAACGCCGCCAGCGCCGCGCGAAGCTCGAGCCCGGCGTCCTCCTCGTTTCCGCTCTCGCGGATCGCGATCCCGTACAGCATCCTGGCCCGGGCGGTCTCGTACGGCAGCCGGACCTCCTGCCAGATCGCGACCGCGTGGCGGAGGCGTTCGAGCGCGCCCGACACATCACCCTCGGCGAGCCGCAACGCCCCGCGTGCGAACGACGCCGTCGCGTCCAGCGCGGGCGTCTCGAACGCGCCGGCGATGCTGTCCAGCTCGTCGCTCGCCCTGGTCGCCACGTCGAGCTCGTCGGCGGCGACCGCGACCTCGACCTGCGCCGCGAGGAGCCGGGCCCGGCGGAGGCGGTTCCCGGAGCGACCGGTCACCGCGAGGCGAAGCGTGTTGTGTGCCGACTCCACCTTGCCCTGCGCGAGCCGGAGCAGGGCCAGGCCCGGCTGCGGGTCGAGGCCGAGCTCGTGCGCGCGGCCGAAGGCCTCCTCCGCGCCGGCGAGGTTGCCGACACGCCGGCGGATCTCCCCGATCTCGTAGAAGGCTCCCGCGGCCGCCGCCGGGCTGAAGCCCACCAGCTCGTCCGACGCCCTCGCCGCCTCCGCCTCGGCCTCCGGCCACGCGCCTCCGAGGCTCGCGACCTCGGCCCGAAAGATGCGGCAGAGCCCCGGAAACGGGGACTCCGGGGGCAGGGACTCGCTCCAGGCCTTCGCCGCGTCGCTCCACTCGCGCGCCCGCCGAACGTCCGCCACCTCGAGACACGCCTCGAGCACGTTGCAGTAGACGGCTCCCGTGAAGTACGCGCTGAGCTCCCCCGCGACGACCGAGGTCATCGCCTCGTCGAGCAGCGCCATGCCCTCGCGAACCCGGCCCATGGCGATCAGCGTGACCCCCTCGCTGTGGACCGCCATCGCGATCAGGTCCCGGTCACCGAAGCGCCGCCCGATCTCGGCGGCTCGCCGCTCCAACGCCATCGCTCCATCGAGCTCACCGCTGAATCGCGCGATCGTGCCCTCGAGCAGGGCGAGGAAGCCGTGTTCGACGCCCTCTGCCTGATCGGCGAGATGCCGCTGCGCTCGCATGAGCCAGCCCGAGCCGATCGACGGCTCGCCCCGGAAGAAGTGCTCGATGCAGAGACGGCCCGCGACGAACGCCGCGCGTCGATCCTGGCCCGCGTCTGCGTACCCGGAGTACGCCTTCTGCCTCGCGGCGATCGACTCGTCGGTCTTGGACAGCCACCAGGCCGCGTCGGCGAAGCTCTCCAGGTCCCGCGGGGTCAGCCCGGCGGGATCGAGCGCGCTCAGCCCGTCGTAGGCCTCGGCCCACGCCGCTCGCCGGACGGCGTCACGGGCCCGGTCGATGCCGGCCATCGTCTCGGCCACGCCCATTCCTCCGGCGACGACGTTACGCGATCCGGTCGGGACCGATGTCACCCGGGGGTGACATCGTCCGGGGGGCGTTCGGGGCCGAACCGCCCCGGCTGGAGGAGGCGCCATGAACGAGACGACGACCGACGGGCGGAGGGACTTCGACTTCCTGTTCGGGCGGTGGCGGATCCACAACCGGAAGCTCACCGACGTGCTGGATCCGGAGAGCACAGAGTGGGTGGAATTCGACGCGACCGGGGAGGCGCGCCCGGTGCTCGGCGGGCTCGGGAACGTCGACAGCTTCTCGGTGGCGGCGATGCCTCCGGACGGCCAGCCGTACGAAGGCATGACGCTGCGCCTGTTCGACCCCGAGACCGATCGGTGGCGGATCTGGTGGGCGTCCACCCGGTTCCCGGGCCGCCTGGACACGCCGGTGGAGGGCCGCTTCGTCGACGGCCACGGCGAGTTCGTCTGCGACGACGTGCTGAACGGCGTGCCGGTCAAGGTTCGGTTCGACTGGCACGTCCTATCCGAGACGAACACCCGCTGGGAGCAGGCGTTCTCCTACGACGAAGGCCGGACCTGGCGGACCAACTGGGTCATGACCGCGACCCGTCAGAACTGAGACTCACCGGAAGCCCGATCCTCGCGAGGCATCGAGGTCGAACCCGCATCGAGCCATCATGGGCGCGGGCCGGGTCGCGACAAACCCGCCATCACCCCTTGAGCGGTCGCCCGAACGGCCGATACATCACAATGGGATGGCCTTGCCGAAAGACTTCGAGCAGACGCTCGCCGACGCGCGGGACGGGCATGGTGCTGCGCTCGGCGAGCTCTTCCACGACCTCTATCCACGCATCCTCCGGTACCTGCGGGTCCTCGAGCCGGGTGAGGCCGAGGACCTCGCCTCGGAGACCTGGCTCGACGTCTCGTCGACCCTCGGCCGGTTCGAGGGTGACCAGCGGGGGCTGCGCGCGCTCGCCTTCACGATTGCGAGGCGACGGCTGGTCGACCTGCAACGACGCCGCGCGCGGCACCCTTCCGTCCGGCTGGAGGTCGCTCGCGTCGTGGAGGAGGGATGGATCGGGGACGTCGAGGAGGAGGCCATGACCGCCCTGGCGACGGAGGCCGCGCTCGAACGCGTCTCGGCGCTCCCTCCGGACCAGGCGGAGGTGATCCTGCTCCGCGTCCTCGGCGGCCTGCCGGTCGAGGACGTCGCGCGGATCGTCGCCAAGAGGCCGGGCACCGTCCGGGTGACGCAGCACCGGGCGCTCCGCCGCCTCGCCGAGACCATGAGCAAGGACGGTGTAACGGGATTGATCGCGCGGACGATTTCAGAGCAGACATGACCAACGATCTCTGGCTCGGCCCGGGCACGATCGACCGGCTCCTCGCGGGACGGATGGAGCCCGACGACGCGCCCCAGGAGTTCCGGGGGGTCGCCGAGCTCATCCTGGCGCTGACCGCCGCCCCGACGGCGAGGGAGCTCGCGGGGCAGGCGGCCGCCGTCGCTGCCGCCACGACGCTGGTGACGGCGCCACCGCGGCCGATCGAGCAGACGACATCGAGCCGATCGGCAAGGTCTCGGTTTCGCAGGACCAAGGTCGCATCGCTCGTGTTCGCCGGCACCCTGCTCGGGACGTCCGGACTCGCGGCGGCCGGGGTGCTGCCCGACCCGGTTCAGGACGTCGCACATCGGATCCTCTCGAAGGTCGGGATCGAGGTCCCGAGCGCCGACGAGGACCGCCCCGCGGGGGCCGACACCCACGCCGATGCCGAGGGCGGGAACCCCGCCGTGGTCAGCGACGGGGACGAAGGCGCGCAGACCATCGGAGGTCCGCGGGGCGGGGACGACGAGGTCGTGTTGCCGCCGGTTGACGACGACGACGACGGGGACGGGGACGAGGCACCGCAAGGCGACCAAGAGGAGGCCGGGGACCAGAGCGACGTCGGCGGAGACGAGCAGGGCGATGAGGACGACGCTACTGACGACAACAACGACAACGGGAATGCGAACGGGCACGACAACGGCGACGACGGGAACGGGAACGGGAACGGCAACGGGAACGGCAACGGCAACGGCAACGGCAATGGGAATGGGAACGGCAACGGCAACGGCAACGGCAACGGGAATGGGAACGGCAACGGCAACGGCAACGGCAATGGGAACGCGAACGGGCACGACAAGAGCGATGACGGAAACGGGAACGGAAACGGGAACGACGACGGGGACGACGGCGAGAACGGCAACAGCGGAAACGGAAACGGGAACGGGAACGACGACGGGGACGACGGCGAGAACGGCAACAGCGGAAACGGGAAAGGTAGCGGCACCGACGGGGAC
>JBOGVL010000195.1:0-5875 GCA_050692535.1 Actinomycetota bacterium
ACTCGCCGACGAGATCGATCACTTCCAGGCTGAGCCGCTCCGCGAGCTGGGCCTTGAACGCCAGCGTCTCGGCGAAGTGGAAGCCGGTCTCGAGGAACAACACCGGGACGCCGGGGCGAACCTGCTTCGCCATGTGCATCACACACGTCCCCTCGGCCTGGAAGGCGGAGGCGATCGCGATCCGCGGGAGCCCGGAGTCCTCGAGCGCCCAGCGCACGATCTCGCGCGGATGCGCGTGCTCGAACCGGTCGTTGAGGTCGTGGACCTCCTCGTCGGAGAGGAGGGTTCGAGGCATGAGGCCTCCCGTCGGGCGGGAGGAGAGTATAGGTCCGGCGGCGCCCCGCGGTGGGTGTGAGCAGGGCCGACGTCGAGCGCCCGCCGCTATGCTGGGCGCGCGTCCGTCTCCGGGCGCGGCCCCGGACGACGGAGGATCCGAACCCATGACCACCGACCAGACCATCGCGCCCCACGGCGGCCAGCTCGTCGACCTGCTGGTATCCGACGGCGACCGCGAGAAGCTCGCCGACGAGGCGCGGCACTTCCCGAAGATCGTCGTGAATCGCCGTGAGCTCTCCGACCTCGAGATGCTCGCCGTGGGCGCGCTGTCGCCGCTGACGGGCTTCCAAGGCGAGGCCGACTACCGCTCGATCCTGGACACCATGCACCTCTCGGGCGGCCTCGCCTGGACGATCCCGGTCACCCTGTCGCTCTCCGACGAGGAGGCGAAGCGGGTCGGCGGCGCGGAGGCCGTCACCCTGCAGTCGGAGGAGGGCGGCGAGGCGATCGCGATCCTGGAGGTGTCGGAGGTCTTCCGTCGCGACCGCGAGGGCGAGTCGCAGGCGGTCTTCGGGACGCACGACCTCGAGCATCCCGGCGTGAAGGCGCTGCACGAGGCCGGCGACCTCTGCGCGGCCGGCGAGCTTCGCGTCCTTCGTCTCCCGCCCCACGACGACTTCCTCGAGTACCGGCTCACCCCGGCGCAGACCCGCGCCGAGTTCGCGAGGCGCGGCTGGAGGACGGTCGTCGGGTTCCAGACCCGCAACCCGATCCATCGCGCGCACGAGTACATCCAGAAGTGCGCCCTGGAGATCGTCGACGGCCTGCTCGTCCATCCGCTCGTCGGGGCGACGAAGGGCGACGACGTGCCGGCCGAGGTTCGGATGCGTTGCTACGAAGCGCTTTTCGAGGGCTACTACCCGAAGGATCGCGCGATGGTATCCGTGTTCCCCGCCGCGATGCGGTACGCGGGACCCAAGGAGGCGATCTGGCACGCGATCGCGCGAAAGAACTACGGCTGCACGCACTTCATCGTCGGCCGCGATCACGCCGGCGTCGGCGATTACTACGGGACGTACGATGCCCAGGCGATCTTCGAGCGGTTCGAGGCCGACGAGCTCGGCATCACACCCCTGAAGTTCGAGCACTCGTTCTGGTGCAACCACTGCGAGGGGATGGCGTCGCCGAAGACCTGTCCCCACGGCGAGGAGGAGCGCGTCTCGCTGTCCGGGACGAGGGTCCGCGAGATGCTCCGGTCCGGAGAACGTCCGCCGATCGAGTTCAGCCGGCCCGAGGTCGCGGATATCCTGATCGACGCGATGCGAGGACAGGACGCCTGACCCGCTCGACGGTCCTCGACCGGGTTGAGCTTCGGCGCATCCGCGCGTTTGCCCGCCGCGCTGCGCGTCCGGTACCCTCCGCAGCGCCCGAGGCGCGGACTCCGCGCCGCGAGGAGGCCGCGACGACCGCTCGCAGACCGACCCACCGAACCCTGATCGCCCTGGCCTTGGTGGCCGGCCTCCTCAGCCTCTCGCCGGCGCTCGCCGGGACGAAGGAGGACCTCGATCGCGCCGAGGCCGAGCTCGCCGAGCTCCGTACGGACCTCGACGCCGCCACGGCCGCCTGGCACTCGGCGATCGTGCGGCTCGACCAGACGAAGGCCGAGGTCGCGGCGACGCGCCTCCGGATCGGCGGGCTGGAGCGTCAGCTCGAGCGCATCGACGCCCGCCTATCCCGGCGCGCCGTGCTCGCCTTCACCAACGGCCCCGCCAGCACGATCGACATGCTCCTGTCCTCCGCGTCCTTCACGGACTTCTCGGACCGGCTGGAGTTCCTCGGCAGCGTCGCGCAGGACGACGTCGACCTCGCGCTCGAGCAGGAGGTGGCGCAGGAGGAGCTCCGTCGCGAACAGGACGACCTGCTCGCGCTCTCCGAGCGGCAGGCCGAGGAGGCCGGCGAGCTGAACGCCGCCAGGGAGGCGATCGACGCCGACTTCGCGCATATCCAGGACCGCGTCGCCCAGCTCACCGCCAAGTACAAGGACGAGCAGGCCGCGGCGAAGGAGCTCGTGGTTCTCGGCCAGACGCCGGTTTCGAGCGGCGCGATCCAGGTCTGCCCGGTCGCCGGCCCCAACTCGTTCGTCGACTCGTTCGGGTGGCCCCGCGACGGACATACGCATCAGGGCATCGACCTCATCGCGCCGTTCGGGACCCCGGTCGTGGCCGCGCACCCCGGAACCGTCTCGTTCAGCTCGAGCAGCAGCGGCGGACTTCAGGCCTACGTCCACGGCGCTGGCGGATACACGTTCTACGCGCACCTGTCGAGCTACGGCGCGAGCGGCAGCGTGGGGCCCGGCACGGTGATCGGCTACGTCGGCAGCACGGGCAACGCGGGGAGCACGAACCACCTGCACTTCGAGTACCACCCCGGTGGCGGCGCGGCGATCAACCCGTACCAGCTGCTGCTCGCGGTCTGCTGAGCCCGCAATTCCCCGGCCGCGTTACGATGCCCGCGTGAGCGAGCAGGCCAACCGCCGGATCGACCACATCCGCACGCCGGGGTTCGTCGAGGCGCTGGGCGGCCTCTCCCTGGACGAGCTGCGCCAGCGCCGCGACGACTGCCTCGCCGAACGCGAGTACCTGTCGTTGCTTCGCCGGCTGGTTCAGGGGCGCGCCGAGATCCTGAAGGCCGAGATCGAGCGCCGCGGCGGCGGGGAGGACCAGGCACCGCTCGTCGAGCGGCTGTCCGAGATCCTCTCGGGCGAGCCGCAGGGACCGGCGCGGGGCGAGGCCGTTCGGATCAGTCTCCCGGAGGACGAGATGCTGCTCGCCCGCCGCCGGGTCGAGCGGCTCGTCGCCGACGCCGGAATCTCCGACCCCGGCTCGCTCGGCGACCGGCAGCTCTCCGACGCGGTCGAGGTGCTGGCGCGGGAGGAGCGCGAGGTCTCCGAGGCCCGCGGCGACGTGCTGGCCGCCCTCGACGCGCTCCAGGACGAGCTCAAGCGCCGCTACAAGGACGACCCCTCGCTCGTCCTGAGCTGAGCTCCCGGCCAGGCACGGACGGCGCCGGTACGTCGAGTGCACTCCCGCGCCCGGGGACCCGGCGCAGGCCACTGGAGGGACATCCCGGGGGGCAACGGGGGATGGTCGCGGCCGACGCGTATTTGGGCCCCGCGGCCGATGGCACCCGTCGGAAGAAATCGCCACCCTGAACGGGCTCCGGGCGCATCCCGAAGCGGTACCGTGCGGCTCCCCAATGAGAGAGATCACCTCCTTCCCCGTCGCGGACGGGTCCCCGGTGGACCCCGAGATGCCCGCCGTCCACGAGCAGCTGATCGTCTTCGCGCGTGAGCTCGGCGAGCTGTACCGGCTCGAGCGCTCCCGGAGCGCCGAGCTGCAGCAGGTGCTCGACAGCCTCCAGGCGAGCTATCTGGCGACCATGACGTCACTCGCCCAGGTCATCGAAGCCAAGGACCGGACCACCCGCGGCCACCTCGACCGCACGCAGGCCTACGGGCTCGCGCTCGCCAAGCGCGTCGACCCGGCGCTGGTGGCGTCGCCGACGCTCGGGTACGGCTTCTTCCTGCACGACATCGGCAAGGTCGGGGTCCCGGAGCACATCCTGTGCAAGGAGGGACCGCTCTCGGGCGACGAGTGGGACATCATGCGCCGGCATCCGCTGGTGGGCGCCCAGATCGTGACGCCGATCGCGTTCCTTTCGGACACCGTCGAGCTGATCCGCCACCACCACGAGCGGTTCGACGGCGACGGCTATCCCGACGGCCTCCGGGGCGCCGACATCCCGCTCCCGGCCAGGATCTTCTCGGTGGCGGACTCGTTCGATGCGATGACCAGCGACCGGCCCTACCGAGGATCGATCGGCGTCGAGCGGGCGCTCGTCGAGCTGCGCGGCGGCGCGGGCAGCCAGTTCGATCCGGAGGTCGTGACGGTCTTCGTCAAGATGATCGAGGATGGCCCCGCCGCGGACGACCACGACTTCGCGGCCGCGCTGCGCCTCGCCGTCTGATCCTCGGGTCACTCCCTTCCACCACGACTCGCTTACGCTTGCGCGCGATGCCGTCTCCGGCACCGCTCGTCCGCGTCGTCCGCTCCGGCCTCGAGGAGAGCATCCACCTCGGCCACGTCGCCGTGTGCGATGCCGACGGGCGCCTGCTCGCCGCCGCCGGCGACCCCCACCGGCCCGTCTTCGCCCGCTCCTCGATGAAGCCGCTCCAGGCCGCGGTCTCGCTCCGGCGGATCGACGCCGACCTCCCCGACGACCTCGTCGCCGTCATGTGCGCCTCCCACAACGCGGAGCCGCCCCACGTGCGCGCCGTCCGGCGTCTCCTTCGGGCCGCCGGCGCGAGCGAGGGGTCGCTCCGATGCCCGCCGGCGCTGCCCTGGCGCCCGGAGGATGCCGCCCGCGCATCCCGGCCGCGCCGGATCTTCTACAACTGCTCCGGAAAGCACGCCGGGATGGTCTCGGCCTGCGTCGGCGCCGGCTGGCCCGTCGAGACCTACCTCGATGTCGCCCACCCGCTGCAGCGCGAGATCCTGCGCGCCGTCCGTCGCGCCACCGGCGTTGACCGACCCCTTCTCGGCGTGGACGGCTGCGGCGTTCCGGTGTTCGGCCTCCCGCTCTCGGCGATGGCGACCCTGTTCGCGCGGTTCACCCGACCCCGGCGTCTCGGTGCGCTCGCGGCGACGACGGCACTGGCGGTGCGGGCGATGGGAGCGCACCCGTTCCTCGTGGCGGGGACGGGGCGAACCGACAGCGAGCTCATGCGGGTCGCGCCGGGCGTGCTCTCCAAGGGTGGCGCGGAGGCGCTTCATTGCGCCGCGCTGCGTGACCGAGGTGTGGGCGTGGCGGTGAAGGTCGCCGACGGGGGAGAGCGGGCCTCCGGCCCCGCGATGCTCCGCGCCCTCGACCTGCTGGACGCCTTCACGCCGGCGCAGCGAGCGGAGCTCGAGCCCCGCTTCCGGCGGCCCGTGCTCGGCGGCGGCCGACCGGTCGGCGAGATCGTGAGCGACTTCCGGCTCCGGCGGCCCCGCGACTGACGAGCCACCCACCCACGCCGGACCCGCGGCGCCGATGCACCTGCAACGAAGCCGGACCTCGCGGGTAGCATGCTGCGGATGGGTGCCACCCGGGAGGCCAGCGGGGATCGCCCGCGCGTGGCGGTCGTCAGCCTGCACACCTCGCCGCTCGATCAGCCGGGGACGGGCGACTCCGGAGGGATGAACGTCTTCATCCGGGCCGCCGCCGAGCGCATCGCCGCTCAGGGCGTCGACGTCGACGTCTTCACCCGGTGTCGCGGACGCGACCTGCCCGAGGTCGACGAGCTCCGGGACGGATCCCGGGTGATCCAGGTCAAGGCCGGGCCCTGCGCCCCGGTGCCCAAGGACGAGCTTCCGCGATACCTGCCCGAGTTCCTCGGCGGCGTCCTCCGCCGCCAGCGGGCCGAGGGGGCCAACTACGACCTCGTGCACACGCACTACTGGTTGTCCGGCTGGGTGGGCCGGAGCACCAAGGAGATCTGGGGCGTGCCACTCGTGGCCTCGTTCCACACGCTCGGGAAGGTGAAGAACTACTCGCTCGC
>JBOGVL010000196.1:0-5840 GCA_050692535.1 Actinomycetota bacterium
GCCGGAGGAGGACGAGCGCGGTCGATTCGAGCGCGGCGGATGGGCGCACTTCGACAACGAAGCCTCGACGGTCATGGACGAGATCTACCAGCGCGCCGACGCGTTCCTGTTCGGCCGGCGGACCTACGAGATCTTCGCCGGCTCCTGGGGATCATGGGCAGATCCGGGAGACAGCCCGATCTGGGCGGCGTTGAACACGCTGCCCAAGTACGTGGCATCGACCACGCCCTTCGATCCGCGGTGGACGAACACGACCGTCCTCACCGGCGACCTCGCGGCCGCCGTCGGCGAGCTGAAAAGCACAGCGGGACGCGAGCTGCAGGTGCATGGCAGCGGCGCCCTGGTCCGGTGGCTGCTCGACAACGACCTTGTCGAAGAGATGAACCTGTTCATCTTCCCCGTGGTCGTCGGCCAGGGCACGCGGCTATTCCCCGACACCGGCCGGGACAGGGCGCTCGAACTGGTCGAATCGCGGGCGACCCCGAGCGGTATAACGATCCAGGTCTACCGGCCCACCGGGCGCCCGCAGTATGGAACCGCCGCCAAGTGACAAAGGTGCCGCAGTCAGAGAGAGTCCACATCCCCAAGGCAAGGTCAGTGAAGTTGAAGCCCGATTCCTGAAGGAGGTCAGCCGTGTCACTCGTCCGGGTCCACAGCTTCTCGATCTCGCTCGACGGCTTCGGCACCGGCGAACCTCAGAGCCGCGACGCGCCGTTCGGCCACGCTGGCGAAAGGCTGCACGAATGGATGATCACGACCCGGTGGTGGTGCGAGATGGTCGGCGGGCCCGGCGGTACCCGCGGTCTCGACGACGCCTTCGCGCGGCTGCACGACCCCGGGATCGGCGCCGAGATCATGGGTGCCGGGAAGTACGGCTACCCCGGATGGCACGAGGACCCGGAATGGAAGGGCTGGTGGGGTTCCGACCCGCCGTTCCACACACCGGTCTTCGTCCTCACCCATCACCCGCGCCCGTCGATCGAGATGGAAGGCGGCACGACGTTCCACTTCCTCGACGTGTCGCCCGCCGAGGCGCTCGAGACCGCTCGGGAGGCTGCGGGCGGGCAGGACGTCCGCCTCGGTGGAGGCGCCACCGTGATCCGCGACTTCCTCGCTGCGGGGCTTGTGGACCACATGCACATCGTGGTGGTCCCGATCCTGCTCGGCCGAGGCGCGCGCCTGTGGGAGAGGCTGGAGGGGCTCGAGAAGGACTATCAGGTCGAGGCCGCCTCCTCGCCCAGCGGAGTGACCCATGTGACGTTCACGCGGGCGGCGTGAGCCGCTCGGGCACGCTCACTCGTCAGACCGACAGCGTGAACCCGACCATCCTCGATGACCCACTCGACGCACAAGGAGGAACTTCATGGAGGAACTGCTCGTGGACTTCATCACCTCACTGGACGGCTACGGGGCCGCGGAGGGCTGGCCCGGATGGTTGGTCTCGAAGGACCCGAGTATGTCGCCTGGCTCGGCCAGCAGCCGGAACGCGACTACACGATCTTGATGGGAGCGAACACGTACAGTCTGATGTCTGCATTCGCCACCGAATCCAAGGCGTCGGCCTCAGATGAGCCGATGACATGAAGGCGCCGCCATCGCCGAGCTTGCCAGAGCGTCCAAGGTCGTGTTCTCCTCGACGTTGCAGCCTCCGTTGACTTACGTCAAGGACGGCACGATCCTCCCGCACTATCAGCAGTAGTCAGGCAAGAGGGCGTGGCCGGTACGTTCGCCTTTCCGTGCGTATCGTCGGGGGTGGCGGCCCTCAACCGCTGACCTTGACCAGGACTTTCACGTCGTTCTTGCCGGCCAGGAGGTACTTGCGACCTTCGTCTGACAGGTAGCTGGACCGGCGATGTACTTCGGTCCCGCGTGACAAGATGAAGGTCCGCGATGACCGTCCGCTACCTCGATGGAAAGGGGAGCCCCCACGCCCGGCCCCTACATCAACGACGGAAGACCACCAGGGATCAAGTTCCACGCCACCCCGAGGAACGCCGTCATAGGAACCCTCCGATCGGACGCGTCCGTGCAGGACGTGACGACGCGCTCACTTAGGCGGGGATCGCTCCGAGCACCGTGCACTTCCTCGCGGGGGCGGGGGGCGTTGCGTTCCGCGAGCGGTTGGGGAACTGGTTCACGCGCGCCCTCAGCGAGGGCCTGACGGATGCCCGCGAATCGCTCGAGTCCGGTGCCACGATGGTGGGCGTCTTCGAGGTCGCCGACCCGGACGCGGAGGCGATCCGGAGGACGCTCGTCGACGCCGGCGTGGAGTCGCTGCACTACTTCGGCTCCTGGACCTATACCTGATCCGTCACGTAGCGGATCGAAGGCGCACTGAACGCGTTCGAGAACCGGGTCGAGGCGTCGTTAGCGACGACCCGTGCGACTCCCCCGTGAGGAGTCGATGCGAGAAGTTGGCGTAACCGGCTCGTCGTGCGAGGAGAGGCCGTGGAGTCCTCAGGGGCTCCACGTTCTCTCCTCGTTCTCTCCACGCGGAGGCGGACGGGAATCGAACCCGCCTGGGAGCTCTCGCCCCCACACCGGTTTTGAAGACCGGGGGGCCCACCAGGCGCCCTGACGCCTCCGTCGCCGAGGATAGCCGCGGGACCTTAACCGCGACCGAGGCTGCTCTTTGCCGGCCGTTAGCGAGCCGATTCCTAGGCTCTCCTCGACGGATCGAGGAGGGACGACATGAAGAGGTTCATCGCGACGGCGCTGGCGGCTTCGCTCGCGCTCGTGGTCCCGGCCGGCGTCGCTTCGGCCGGCGACAACGACGTCGAGCGGACCGGCCCCTGTGGCAGTAGCAGCGACTGGAAGCTGAAGCTGTCGCCGGAGGACGGCGGGCTCGAGGTCGAGTTCGAGGTCGACCAGAACGTCTCGGGCGACCGGTGGCGGGTCAAGATCCGGCACGACGGGGACCTCGTGTTCACCGACACGCGCCGCACGCACGGCGCCAGCGGCTCGTTCGAGGTGCGGATCGTCGAGGACGACCGCACCGGGACGGACCGGTTCCGCGCGAAGGCACGCAACCTGTCGACCGAGGAGGTCTGCGTCGGAGCCGCCTCCTTCTGAGGCCACGGATGAGGAGGAGCCTGCCGCGACCCGTCGGCGGGCTCCTCTACCATTTCCCGGGATGGAGGCGGCCTTCTTCGACCTCGACAAGACGATCATCTCCCGCTCGTCCTCGCTCGCGCTCTCGCGGCCGATGTACCGGGCCGGGATGGTCACCCGGGGGCAGCTCGTGCGCGGCGCCTACGCGCAGCTCGTGTACGCGCTGGTCGGGGCCGACGAGCGGAAGATGGAGCGCCTCAAGGACGGGATGCTCCAGCTCACCAAGGGGTGGGAGCTCGGGGAGGTCGAGCGACTCGTTCGCGAGGTGCTCATCGAGGTCATCGACCCGTACGTCTACCAGGAGGCCCTCGACCTGATGGCCCTGCATCGTGCCGAGGGCCGGCAGATCTACATCGTCAGCAGCTCCCCCGAGGAGGTCGTGCGCCCGCTCGCTGGTCACTTCGGCGTCTCGGGCGTGATCGCGACGCGCGCCAAGATCGTGGACGGCCGGTACACGGGGGAGCTGGAGTTCTACTCCTACGGCGAGTCGAAGGCGGAGGCGATCCGCTCGCTGGCCGAGCGGATCGGGATCGACCTCGAGGGCTCCTACGCCTACACCGACTCGATCACCGACCTCCCGATGCTCGAGGCCGTCGGCCACCCGGTGGCCGTGAACGCCGATCGCGATCTTCGGCGCGAGGCCGAGATCCGCGGCTGGGACACCCGCGATTTCCGCCGCCCGGTGCGCCTTCGCACGCGGATCGTGGCGACCGCGACGCGGCCCAAGACCCAGGTCGCGGCGGGCGTCGTCGCGGTCGTCGCCGCCGTGGCGATCGTGGGCTACCTCGTGGTCCGGTCCCGGCTCGCGTCACGCGAGACACGCGCGGTCTGAGCGTCTTCTCCGGTTCGCGCGAGCCCTCCGCGCGGGTGTAGGGTCGAGGCGTCACTCAAGGGTGACCGCGAAGGGAGCAGAAACCCACGCGCGTCCTGCCGCGGGAGGCATGCCTGGGGCCCGACGGCTTCGCCGCCGGTGCTCGGCACGTGCAGAGAGCGCATGTTCGCTGCTCCCTTCGCGCACGTCCGGGCTCCGGCCGGCGACGCGCACGGCCGCGCCGGGGCTCACGCCGCCGGCGGGCGTCGGTACTCGAAGTGCATCCCGTCGGGCAGGATGAAGTCCCCGCCCCAGATGAACCCCCACCGCTCGAAGACGGCGACCATCCGGGGGTCCTGGTTCGGCTCGGCGCCGAAGTAGTTCTGCGGGACGTTGACGTCGATCGCGATGCCCCAGGAGTGATGCGACAGGCCGAGCGTGCGGATCCGGTTGATGTGCCGGGGCGAATAGCAGCCCGAGAAGCTCGTGATCGTGTGCTCGAGGCCCCGTTCGATGAGCGCGGCGATCGCGCCGCGGATCTGCGGGAACATCGCGACGTGGCACGTGACCTCGCCGAGGAGCGGAACCCGCTCGGTCGCGATGGACGCCCGGACCCACGCGGGATCCAGGGTCAGATATCCGGGCGCGCCCGGCCGCGGCTTGGCCGCGAACTCGCCGAACAGTTCCTTGATGGCGACGGCCGGCAGCACGGCGTCGCCGTGGCGGAAGTACGGGGTGTCCCCGGGCGCTCGCACGCGAACGAGGGTTCCGGCCGGGAGCGACGCACGGACCGCCCTCGTGACCTGCCGGACGTTCGGCTCGCCCGTCGGGACCAGGAGCGCGTACCGGTCGTGGACGACGCCCAGTCGCCATCCCAGCGTGCGCGACACGAGGAGCTCGTGGGCCCCGACGAGCTCGTCCGGCAGGATCGCCGCGATCTCGACGTGTACCTTCCCGAACTGCAGGACGGCGCCGGGCCCGAGCCCGCGGAGCCTCGCGCTCGACTCTCCGAGGACGCCCAGGCCGTCGGCGAGCGCGATCATCACGGCGCGATCCGCGGGCGGGAGGAACGGCGCGTACTCGCCGGGGTCGACGGCCGCCACCTCGAGCGGGATCGCGAACGTCGGCGGCGGGTCGTCCACGACCTCGCCGTCCTCCGAGTACGAGCGCGTGAGCCAGGTGTTGTCGCTGGCGACGACGACGGCCCGCCGGATCCCCGGCATCCCGCCGGCGAGGTCCGCGAAGCCGGGGGGGAGTCCGCCGGGCGTCCAGGCGAGGAAGGTATCCGGCCCCTGGGGCGTCGCGAACGGGGAGGGCAGGGGCAACGTCGGAACGTGCTCGGGGATCGTGGCCGTCCCCTGCAACGCGAGCGTGAGCACGGCGCCGCCGACGAACCCGACGAGCGCGCCCGCGCCGACAGCCCCCGCTCGGCGTGTGCTCACGACCCCTCGTCGGGCGGGATCGACGCGGCGATCGCCAGCAGGTCCTCGAGCTCGAGGCCCGTTGCATCCTCCGGCACGTCCAGCGAGTGGTACACGCCGGCGTCCACCCATTCGAGCTGGGTGCGGTCCGGGGTCCAGCGGCCTCGGACCCCCGCCACGTCGACGGGGAACTGCTCCACCGCGCTGGCCGGGGGAAGCGCTCGCGCCGACTCGAGGTGCAGCCGGACGGACCCGCTCCCGACGTCGACCTCGGCGGCGCGGTAGTAGAGCGTGATGCTCGGCTCGTCGCCGGCGTGGACGAGCTCCACGCTCGCCAGCGAGAAGCCGGCCGGCAGTGTCCGGGGCAGCGTGAGCGGGAACGCGAGCGCGCGCGAGGCCTCCTCGAGGGTCACGCGTTCGACGAGCGCGCCCGCGGCCTCGCGGACCCTCCACGACTCAGGCATCCGCAGGCCGACGACGGGGAGCACGGCGGCCGC
>JBOGVL010000197.1:0-5818 GCA_050692535.1 Actinomycetota bacterium
CGCCGGCGGTCACCCCGCAGGCGATCACGACGACGGCCCACATCCCCACCAACCGCGTCCACTTCCATCCGGCGCCCGCGAGGTCTGCCGACGGCGCCAGGGCCTGCGGGATGTTCGAGACGAAAACCGCTCCGAGGAAGGCCGCGCTGATGGGCTGCCCCGTGGCGATCTGGATCCCGAAGATGGCCGACTCCGGGACCCCGTCCACGACCGATCCCACGACGATGCCGAGCGGGGCCGGGCCCGACGACTGCTCGCCTCCGAACCGCCTCTCAACCACGCGGTCGCTCACCACGAAGACGGCGGCGCCGAGCAAGAGCCAGGCGGCGAGCTCGAACTGGTCGAGCGCCTGGGTCTCGGGAATCAGGTCGAACGAGATCGCGGCGACCAACGCGCCGGCGCCGAACCCGGCGAGCGCCCCGATGACCCTCGTCGGGACACGCACGCCGTAGACGACGAGGCCGCTCAGGATGAGCGACGACTGGGCCGCCGCTCCGAGCAGCACGGCCTTGACCACGATCGGATCCCGCAGGTGGACGCGTCGCCGCCGAGAACCGACGGCGACGCGAACGCCTTCCCCTACATCATCGCCTTCGACTTCAGCCGCTCGTATTCCTCGGCTGAGATCTTGCCCTCGTCTCGGAGCTTCGCGAGCTTCGCGATCTCGTCGGCGGAAGAGTAGCCCTCGAGCCGTCGCTGCTGCTCGTGCGCCTCCGCGAGCATCTGCTTGTCCTGCTCCGTCATCTTCGGCCGGGCGATCATGTAGATCAGGATCCCGAGGAACGGCAGCAGCACGAGCAAGATGATCCAGCCCGCCTTCGCGCCACCCGAGAGATCGTTGCGGCGGAAGATGTCCGAGAACACCCCGATGAACATCCAGATGAACATGAACCAGAAGAAGAAGACGATCATCGCCCAGAGGAAGTCGCCGAACGACCAATCCATCACGAGCCTCCTTTCACGGCCGGTCGAACACCGGCGCCGGCCCTCGCCGACGTTCGTACCGTAGTGCCCGTCGGCACGCCCGGGCGTCATGCCGTTCGGGTGAAAACGGCGCGTTCAGGCCGAGGTGACGGAGGCCCCGAGTCGGTAAACCACCAGCTCGTACGCGAGCAACAGCAGGGCGATCACCAGGAACCAGCCGACCGACAGGTCGGCGATCAGCAGCACGACGACGAAGAGCGCCGCCCCGCCGAGCATCAGGGCGTCGCGATGGGCGCCGGCCCAAGCGGCCGCCGGTGCGCGTTCGCCGCGCCGGACCCCTCCCGTGACGGCGCCCGCGATCTCGCCCGCCCAGCTGCGCAGCCGTGCCGCCCACGGATACGGTCCCGAGAGCAGCGCCGCCAGCAGCACCATCAACGCGATGGCCAGGAGCCAGCCCGTGTACCGGAGCAGGGTTCCCAGCACCTGGTCGACGATGGCGCGAGCCGCCGCCTGGTTCTCGGGCCTCGCCTCGTCCACGATGCCGTTCGCGGCCGCGATCGCGAATCGCCGCTCGATCACGAGCACCACGGCCAGCGCGGTCGTCAGCTGGACGAGCGTCCGGCGCCTCCTCGTGGACGCCCACAACGCGCCGGCGGCTGCGAGGAGGAAGAGCACGATGATCAGCGTCAGCACGCGGCCCGCAACGTCGACCGCGTCCTGGACCGCGGCGAGCTCCTCCGAGTCGTACACCGTCACCGTGCCGAACCGGTCGGGCAGGTCGATGCCGAGCGCCTCCTCGATGCGAGCGACGGCCTCGACCGGCACCTCCTCGCCGGTGAGCTCGGGCAGGTCGATCTGGCGCCCGAGGAGCTCGGCCGCGACGCTCGAGACGGCCTGCAACGCCTGATTCACGAGCGGCAACAGGCTGAGGACGACCTTCCCGTCGGCCACGGTGACGGCCTCTCCCTCGCCTCGGAGCGCGGCGATCACCTGTTGGTGGACGAACCGGTTCGCCCGCCCCCAGTAGGAGGCGAACGCGTCGCTCGCGAAGATCTGCTGGACCTTCTCCTGGACGAAACCCCGCACGGCGTCTGCCATGGGGCCGGCGAGGAATACCAGCCGGGGCGCCAGGCTGGACAGGGACGACTGGAGGCGGTCCTCGACGCCCAGGGCGCTGAAGACCTGAGTCGTCACCGTCCGAGCCAGGTACTCCTGCACGGCCTCGTCCTGGGCCAGCGGTGCCACCGTCGCGACGTATCGATCGGTGTCGGCGAGCGTCCGGCGCACCCAGACGCCCGGCACGGCGAGCGCGAAGAGGAGGACGGCGAGGACGAGCAGGATCGCGGTCGAGACCCGACGGAGACGCCGGCGCTTGGTTGGGCGATCCTCCAGACGCTCCACCCGCTTGGCGAGGGCGTCGCGCTCGGCTTGGACGCGCTGAAGATCCTCGTGCGCGGCGGGCGCGTCCGGAGACTCGCCTCCTGCGTCCGGGGCGTCGGATGTGGGCTCGGCCATCGTTCGCTCGACACTAGGGTCGAGTGACGAGTCGTTCATCACCTAGATGGGATGAACCCCCGAGCGTGCTCGAGCCGGAGCCTATGCTCGGAGCGTGAGCCCGGTCGAGCGCGTCGTTCGGTCCCTGGACCGCTTCCAGCAGCACCACGCGTGGGCCGGGTTCCCGTACGCCGTCGTGAAGAAGTTCGGCGACGACCAGGCCGGCTACCTCGCGGCGCTCATCGCCTACTACGGCTTCTTCTCGATATTCCCGCTGCTGCTGGTCTTCGTCAGCGTCCTCGGAATCGTGCTGGCCAACGATCCCGAGCTGCGACAGCGCGTGATCGACTCCGTCCTCGCCCAGTTCCCGATCGTCGGCCCAACGATCGCCTCGGAGATTGACGCCATCACCGGCAACGTCGTCGCGCTCGTCGTCGGGGTCCTCACGGCGCTGTGGGCCGGCCTCGGCGTCGTCCAGGCCGGCCAGAACGCGATGAACCAGGTCTGGGACGTCCCGAAGAAGGATCGGCCGAACTTCTTCATCTCACGCCTTCGCAGCCTGATCCTGCTGGGGACCCTCGGCGTCCTGGTCCTCGCGTCCACGCTCCTCTCGGGCCTGGCCACCGCCCGCGGCGACCCGTCGCTCAGTCGGGTCTGGGCGATGGCGCTGTCGCTCCTGTTTAACCTCGCGCTGTTCCTGATCGTGTATCGGGTGCTGACGAGGATCAACCTGCGGTGGCGAGACGTGCTCCCGGGGGCGGTGATCGCCGGGGTGCTCTGGACGGCCCTCCAAGCGCTCGGGGGCCTCTACGTGACCCGCACCGTCCAGGACGCGTCCAACGTGTACGGCACGTTCGCCCTCGTGATCGGGCTCCTGGTCTGGATCTACCTCGGGGCGCAGATCACGCTCTACTGCGCGGAGATCAACGTCGTTCGGGTGCGCAAGCTCTGGCCCCGGGGCCTCACGCAGCCGCCCCTCACCCAGGCCGACCGTCGCGCGCTGCGCGCCGGGGCGCTGGTCGAGCGTCGGCGCCCGGAGCAGCACATCGAGGTCACGTTCGAGGCGCAGGATCCGTCCCGGGAGGACCCAGGCTGAGGGATGGATATCATCCCGTGGGGGTGAGGACCGATCCGGCGTCATGCCGCACGATCGTGTTGCCCAACCCCGGGGGAGGACGAGGATGACCACAGCCACGACGAAGCAGTCTCGCCTCACCGACGAACAGCTCCAGGACATGCTCGCGCTCGTCAAGGGCGCCGATAGCGTCGAGCTGAAGCTCACGGTGCCGGAGTCCGATCAACGGTCAGCGATCGCAGCACTCGGCATGGACCCACTCGAGGCTCAGATCCGGCAGGTGTACTTCTTCGACACGCCCGACCTGGCCCTCAACCGACACGGCGTCGTGCCCCGAGCTCGCCGGGTGCAGGGGAAGGGCGACGACTCCGTGGTCAAACTCAGACCGGTCGTCCCGCACGAGCTCCCGGCCGGCGTCCGACGCTCTCCCAACGTGGGGGTCGAGGTCGACGCCATGCCCGGTGGCTACGTGTGCTCGGCATCCATGAAGGCGGTGCCTGCCGACGATGTCCGACAGGTGACCCTGGCAGGTGGGTCGATCCGCAAGCTCTTCTCGAAGGAGCAGCGCGCGTTCTTCACGGCGCACGCTCCCGAAGGACTCACGCTCGACGACCTCTCGATCCTCGGGCCGATCAACGTCTTCAAGCTCAAGTTCAAGCCGGAGGGATTCGAGCGGCGAATGGTCGCCGAGCTCTGGATGTACCCGAACGACACGCGGATCCTCGAGCTCTCCACGAAGTGCCTCCCTGCGGAGGCCCTGCAGGTCGCGTTCGAGGCGAGGATGTTCCTCACCAAGCGGGGGATCGACCTGATGGGCGAGCAGCAGACCAAGACCAAGACGGCCCTGGAGTATTTCTCGCGCAACCTCGTCGCGAAGTCCTAGCTGCCGCGCAGTCCTCGATCGAGCGAGCGCCTACTGCCGCGCCATCGCGATCCGGAGCCGCTCCTCCGCATCGATGAGGTGATCGACGTTCTCGGCCGCCTCGCCCACGTCGATCTCGACCCAGTTGATCTCGCCCGTGAAGACGCTCAGGTCGTGATGTCGCGCCCGTGCGCCGTCAGGGCCCAAATCACCGCGATGTTGACGGCGATCATCACGGTCGACCAGATCGGGTACCACGGGATGAACGCGAAGTTCGCGATGGCGCTCAGCAGCGCGAGGATCACGCCGACCGTGCGCGCCCACACCGCGCCGCTGAAGAGCCCGAAGCCGGCGAGGACCACGACGATCCCGAGCAGCAGGTGGATCCATCCCCAGGTTGTGGCGTCGAACTCGAAGACGTAGTTGGGCGTGATGGTGTAGAACTCGTCCTCGATGATCCCGGCCAGGCCGGCGATGGCGTGGAACACGCCGATCATGATCATCATGAACGCTGCGAACATGGTCCATCCCACGGCCCACGAGCTGCGCTCTTGCATCTTCCTCCCCCTCTCGTTCTGGGTGGTCCGGTCTCCTGTGTGTCGGGATCTCCCTGTCTCAGGCGGCGCCGTTGCCCTCCATCGCCTCCAGCGCGGCGTCGATGTCGTAGCCGATCGCCAGCGCGAGCTCGGGCGCCGCGGAGACGGCTCGCGCAAGCCCGACGGTCGGCGCGACCGCGATCAGCACACCGACGACCTCGTCCACCGTCGCCCCCGCCGCCAGCGCCATCCCGACGATCCACTGGTACGAGGCGGGGGCGGCGTCCAGCGCGATTAGCGCCCCCAGCCGGACGAGGGCATGCGTCTTCGGATCCAGCCCGGAGGCCTCGATGTTGGCGAGCTGGATGGCGAGGACGTCCTCCACGAAGCCCTCGTCGTTCACCGCGAGGTCGCGAAGCGCCTTCTCGTGCTTGGCCATGCTCCCTCCCGACCTGCGTCGGCGGACGCTCGCGTCCCATGCCACCGCACCCGTGTCCGGAGGGCATCGTCCGAACCGGGTGAAACGACCACCGTCAGGCCTCGAGCAGGCCGAGCGCCCGCGCGGCCTCGACGGCCTCCGAGCGCGACGAGACCCCGAGCTTGCGGTAGATGGAGATGGCCTGCGTCTTCACCGTGTTCGGGGACACGAACAGGCGTCCCCCGATCTCCCGGAAGGACAGGTACGTGGGCAGGAGCGCCAGCAGGCGCAGCTCCGCGGCCGTGAGCGTCGACGGTCCCGCCGCTCGCCCCCGATACACGCGCATCTGCTCGCGAAGCTCGGCCGCCTGCTCGCGCAAGACTCCGAGGTCGGGACGCAGCTCGAAGATCTCGTCGACCTCCGTCATCAGGGTCCTGGCACCCGCCGCGTCGGACAGCGCCAGGTGGACGTGGGCGAGCTCCAGGCGCGTGTGCACGGCAACGGTCGGC
>JBOGVL010000198.1:0-5808 GCA_050692535.1 Actinomycetota bacterium
CCTGCAGGTCTACGCGCCGGAGCAGCTCGACGCAGGGGCCGTCGACGCGCTCGTCGACGAGGCGATCGCCGCCACCGGTGCCGACTCCGTTCGGGAGATGGGCAAGGTCATGGGGTTCGTCATGGGTAAGGCCAAGGGCCGGGTCGACGGGGGGCTCGTGCAGCAGAAGGTTCGCGAACGGTTGGGCGACTAGAGGCGCCGTCGCGGCGGCCCGCGCAACCCGTTCTCGTCCCCGCCGTCGCCGTCGCCGTCCCCGTCCCCGTTCCCACCGCCGACGACGAACTCGCCCACTTGCAGGCTCACCGTCGCCCCGACGTCGACCACCTTTCGGCCGTCGCCGATGGGGTTCTGGCCAATCACGATGCCGTCCGTGTGCCGGTCGTCGACCGGCACATGCTCGACCGCCGCGACGAGCCCGAGATCCTCGAGCGCCTTCACCGCGGCGCCCTCGGTCAACCCGGTCACCCGCGGAACGACCACCGGGTCACCCTTCCCGTTGCTGACCTGGATCGTGACGGCGCTGCCCAGGACGGCCCTCGCCCCGCCGCCCGGTGACTGCCCGAGTACGAGGTTCGTGTCCTCGAACGAGATCACCTTCTCGATGAGCGGCGTGAAGTTGGCCTCGACGAGGATCGCCTGGGCCTCCTCGGTCCGGAGCCCGACGACGTCGGGGACCGGCCCGCTCTCGGGCGCGGGCGGGGCCTCGAAGCCCACCACTGGGTACTCCTGCACCGCCCGGATCATGAAGTCGTGCCAGATCGGGGCCGCGTGCGTCCCGCCGAACGGTGAGGTCCCGTAGTAGTCGCCCATCGGGATCTGGCCGTCCGGGAATCCGATCCACACGGCCGTCGCGACCTGCGGCGTGTAGCCGGCGAAGTACACGTTGGTGTTGTCCTGCGCGGTCCCGGTCTTGCCCGCGACGGGGCGGCCGATGTTCGCGCGGGTGCCCGTGCCGCTCGTGACCACCCGCTGGAGCATCGCCGTGACGAGGTGGGCGATCTCGGGGGCGATCACCCGCTCGCACTGCGGGCGATGCCGGTACAGGAGCTCGTCGTCGCCCGGTTGGTCGACCGGCTGCTCGACGCGGCTGACGGCGTACGACTCGCAGTGCACGCCGTCGTTGGCGAGCGTGGCGTACGCCGAGGCCATGTCCAGCGTCGAGACCTCCTCGACTCCGAGCGTGATCGAGGGCACCGCGTCGAGCGCCGAGGTGATCCCCATCAGCTGCGCGGTCTCCACGATGTTCTCCGCGCCGACGTCGACGGCGAGCTGCGCGAAGACGACGTTGACGGAGTTCTGCGTCGCCGTCCACAGGTCCATGTAGCCGGCGTCCCCGCCGCCCTCGGCGTTCTGCACGCAGCCGCTCTCGCTGATCCAGCCCTCGAGCCCGCAGAGCGGCGACGCGGACGAGTAGACCTTCCCCGGCGGGAAGCCCTCGCGAAACGCCGCCGTCAGCGTGAACGGTTTGAAGGCCGAGCCGGTCTGGCGCGTCCCGCGCCAGACCAGGTCGAACTGGTCCCGCTTGTAGTTCTTCCCGGACAGCAGCGCCTTGATCGCGCCTGTCGTCGTCTCGACCGACGCGATCGAGGTGTCCGGTCCCACCTTCGGATCGATGATCTCCGGGTGCGCGTCCACCGCATCCTGCGCGAAGTCCTGCCACTCGGGGTCGAGCGTCGTGGTGATCTTCAGCCCGCCCTGGTACAGCGTGCGCACGCGCTGGTTGTACGTCTCGCCGAACGCGTCGAACTCACCGTTCTCGTTGTCCAGGATCAGGTTGCGGATGAACCAGACGAAGAACGGCTCCACCTTCTGCTCGGGCGGTCCGGCGTCCTCGGCCAGACCCAGCGGTTTGGCCTTCGTCCGCTCGGCCTTGCGTTCCCCGATCATGCCCAGCGCCGCCATCCGGTCGATCACGAGGTTCCGACGGGCCGTCGCGGCCGCCTCTCGGGTGATCGGGTCGTAGGTGCCGGGGGCCTGGATCAGCCCCGCCAGGAGCGCCGACTCGGCCAGGTCGAGCCGACCCGGCGGCTTGCGGAAATACGTCTCAGACGCCGTCCCGATGCCGTACGCCCCGTTCCCGAAATAGACCTCGTTCAGGTAGATCCCGAGGATCTCGTCCTTCGTGTACCTGCGCTCCAGGCGGATCGCGAGCGCGGCCTCCTGGAACTTTCGGGCGAAGGTCTGCGTCGGCGAGTCGATCAGGACGTTCTTGACGACCTGCTGCGAGATCGTCGACGCCCCCTGCTCGATCTCGCCCGAGGCGAGATTCTTGATCGCGGCCCGGATCAGGCCCGGGAAATGCAGGGCGCCGTGCTCGTAGAAGCTGTCGTCCTCGATCGCGAGGACGGCGTCCCGCGCTACGTCGGCAACGTTCTCGAGCTGCACGATCCGCCGGTTCTCGTTGAGGTACACGGTCGCGAGGATGCTCCCGTCCGACGCGTAGATCACCGAGCGCTCGGGTGGACGCGGGACCTGGACGCGTCCCACCCCGGCCTCGTCGAGCCGGTCGCGGAACGCGTTGATGCTCATCCCGGCGCCGGCGAACAACGGCAGCAGCACCAGGGCCACGAGCACCGACAGCAAGGCGAGGACGACGGCGAGCAGCACCGGGATCAGCGGCGCGATCACTCGCCGCGGGCGCAGCTCGTTGGGCCGCGGGGCGGGCGGTTTCCGCTGCGGCGAGGAGGGGCGAGCGCGATGCTTGGGGGGCGCCTGCATGTGGTCGGTCGCGGCAAGGATAGCCCGGCGAGGCTCGGGGTTCGCACGGGTAGCATGAGACGTCCATGCGTCGGGCCGCCCCGTTCCTGCTGCTCATCGCGCTGTTCGCCGCCGCCCCCTCGAACGCCCGCGCGCAGGACGCGGAGGCCTCGGTCGCCGTCGTGAAGGTCGACGGATCGATCGACCGGACCGTTGCCGCCTATCTCCGAGACGCGCTCGCGGACGCGGAGGCCGCCGGCTCGACCGTGGTGCTGCAGCTCGACAGCGCGGGGACGCTGGACCAGGACGCGGTCGCGCTCGCGGAGCTCATCCACGAGGCCACGGTTCCCGTCGTCGCGTGGGTCGGGCCGTCCCCCGCCAAGGCGCAGGGCGCCGGGCTGCTGTTCCTCTACGCCGCGAGCCTCGGCGCCGTCGCCCCCGGAGCCGGCGTGGGGCCGCTCGAACCGCTCGACCTCTCCGGCGCCGACGAGCCGCCGCAGGCCGAGGTGCGCGCCCTCGCGACCTCCTGGGTCGAGGAGTTCGGGCGCGCCACGCCGGTCGAGTTCCCCGCCGAGCCGATCCCGGCCCAGGCGGCGATCGACGGCAACATCGCGGAGATCGCCGCCGTGTCGATCCCCGACCTCCTCGAGCGGCTCGACGGCCGGACCGTGAGCACCGCCTCCGGCGAGGTCATGCTGCGGACGAGGATCGCCCGGAACGAGGGAGAGCAACCGGTCGAGGTCCGGTTCGTCGACCTCGGCCCCGTCGCCCGGGTCCTCCACGCCTCCTCGTCGCCCACATGGATCTACGTCCTCCTGGTGCTGGGACTCGCGGCGCTCGCGTTCGAGCTCACGCAGCCCGGCTTCGGGTTCGCCGGGTTCAGCGGCGTGGGCATGCTCGCGCTCTCGGCCTACGGGCTCACGGTCGTGCCGTTCTCGTGGCCGGGGCTCGCGCTCCTGGTCGGCGGGATGGGGCTCCTGACGCTCGACGTCCGGTTCCGGCGGCTGGGGGTCCTCACCGCGCTGGGCCTGGCGGGGTTCGTCGGTGGGTCGCTCCTCGTCTTCGCGGACGTCGCCGGACAGATCGACGTCTCGCCCTGGCTGATCGGCTCCTTCGCCGTCGCGGCGCTCCTGTATTGGGGGTTCGGCCTGACCGTGGCGGTCCAGTCGCGGGACCGGATCACGTCGACGCAACGGGGGCTCGTCGGGCTCGTGGGGGAGACGCGCGGCGAGCTCAAGCCCGATGGACCCGTGTACGTGAAGGGGACCCTCTGGCGCGGCCGCAGCGCCGACGGGCCGATCCCGGCGGGGACGAGGGTCCGCGTCCGGGCGGTGGACGGACTGATCCTCCGGGTCCAGCCCGAGCCGGACCCCGGGCCGCCCGCTCCCCCGGAGGCCGAGCCCGGCACCGCAGAGTCCTGAGGGCGGCCACCTCCCGGTTATGAACTTGTGCGTTTTCCGTCCCTCCCGGCGAAAGCCGAAACGGACGGAATCCTCCGCACGTCCAGATACGAAACATCAGTCAGAGCACCGGAACGAGGAGGACGGCCCTCGTGGCCGAGCGGATGTTCGCCGATTGGACCTTTGGCTGGCAGTTCGACGCGTCCTGTCGCGGTGAGGACTCCACCCTCTTCTTCGCCCCGAACTACTTCGAGAAGCGCGAGGAGAAGAGCGCCCGCGAGACCAAGGCCAAGGCGATCTGCGGCCGGTGCCCGGTGCGCGGCGCCTGTCTCGAGTACGCGCTGAAGATCCGCGAGCCCCACGGCATCTGGGGCGGCCTGAACGAGTTCGAGCGCCGCCAGCTCCTCCGCCAGCGAACCCTGCAGGCCGGCTGACCCACCCCGGACCTCCCTCCGCTCTGCGAGGATTCCCCTTCGCCGGCCGACGAAGGGAGCACGACGTGATCGAGGAGCGCCTCGCGGAGCTCGGGATCGAGCTGCCGCCCGCCGCCACGCCCATCGCCTCCTACGTGCCGGTTCGGATCGCCGGTGAGCACGCCTTCGTGTCCGGGCAGGTGCCGATCGACGAGGGGGAGCTGCTGTCCTCGGGCAAGCTCGGCGCCGACGTGTCGGTCGAGGAGGGGCAGCAGGCGGCGCGGCGGTGCGCCCTCCAGGCGCTCTCGGCCCTCCGCGCGATGCTGGGCTCGCTCGACGACGTGCACGGCATCGTGAAGCTCGACGTGTTCGTCGCGTCGGCGCCGGGTTTCACCGACCAGCCGTCGGTGGCCAACGGCGCCAGCGACGTGCTCGTCGAGATCTTCGGCGACGAGGGCCGGCACGCGCGCGCGGCGGTCGGGGTGGCGGAGCTTCCTCTCGGGGCCTCCGTCGAGGTCGCCGTCGTCGCCCGGATCGTCTGAGCGACCTCGCCCCGTCAGGTCCCGCGCGCGAAGCGGAGGTCCCCGCTGCGGCGCGTCGCTCCGGTTCGGTCGAGGTGCTCCATGAGCGGCACGGCGTACTTGCGGGACGTGCCGAGCCGCTCGCGCATCGCGCTCACGGTGACGCCGGCGGCGCCGGATTCGCGCACCATCTCGACCGCGCGGCCGACGAAGCCGGCGGTGAGGACGAGGTCGGGCGCGATCCGCACCAGCGCGCCGGAGCGGAGAGCCGCCTCGAGCGTTTCCCGAGGGAAGCCGGCGTCGCGGAGCTCGGCGATCGTCGGCGGGGTGGGCTCGCCCCCGGCGACCGCCGTGACGAGTCGGTCGACCTCGGCGTCGGCGATGCCCGCCCGATGCGCGGCGAGACGGATCCGGCGTCCCGCTCGGACGAGCTCGCCCTCGGCCACGGCCTCGTTCACGAGGGCGTCGGCGAGGTCGTGCACAGCCGGCGCACCGGCTTTCCGTAGCGCGTCGAGGACGGCGCGCCGGACCTCCGCGGCATCCGCCCCCTCGGCCGCCGGGGTCGACTCGTGGAACGCGCGCAGGTAGTCGACGAGCGCGGGACGTACGGACCCGCGGACAGGCTCGGCCACCCACCAGTGTCCGGTCGGCTCCGCGCCGTGGGCGCGGTCGAGCCCCGTGAGCGGGCGGAGGTCGGCCTCGCGGACGGCGCCCCGTTCGGCGAGCAGGAGCTCGGGAAGGTCGGCGCGGGACGCTCCCTCGCGGCGGTGCAAGCGC
>JBOGVL010000199.1:0-5803 GCA_050692535.1 Actinomycetota bacterium
GCCGGAGGAATGGCGTCGGGTCCGCGACCTCCGGCTGCGCGCCCTCGAGGACTCGCCGGACGCCTTCGGCTCATTGCTCGAACGGGAGCGCGACCACGTCGAGGCGGACTGGATGGGGTGGATCTCGGGGTGGGGCGGCGGTCGGAATCGGCTCTTCGTGGCGGCGCTCGACGGCGAGTGGGTCGGGATGGCGGTCGGATCGAAGGCGGCCGACGACCCGATCGCGCACCTCTACGGCATGTGGGTCGAGCCGCGGATGCGCGGCACGGGCCTCGGAGGCAGGTTGATCGAGGCGGTGGTGGCGTGGGTCGCCTCGCTCGGCGTCGCCGAGATCGAGCTCGCGGTGACCGAGACCAACGACACGGCTGGGGCCTTCTACGAGGCGCGGGGCTTCGTCGACACGGGCGCGCGCCAGCCCCTGCGAGTGGGCTCCCCGCTCCGCGTGATCGTGATGCGGCGCCGCGTGCCGATCCGGTGACCCGAGGCCGGGCTCGGCCGGAGCCGGGGCACCCGCTGTTACCGTCTCGCCGTGCCCGCCCCGTCGCTCGCCCGTGTCTCGCCCGCCGCCGCCGTGCAGGTCCTCTTCATCATCTTCGGGATCGCGATCGCCGCGTTCTTCCCGTTCCTCGCCCTGTTCCTCTCGGATCGCGGGCTATCACCGGCGCGGATCGGCGTCGTGATCGCCGCGATGGCGGTGGCGCGGATCGTCGCGGGTCCGGTGTGGGGGCACGTGGCCGACACGACCATCGGCCGCCGCACCACGCTGCAGATCGGCGCGCTCGGCGCGGGCATCGTCGCGATCGCGATGTTCCTCGTCGAGGGGTATGCGGCGATCGTCGCCCTCGGGTTCATGTTCGCGGTCTTCAGCACGACGACGGGGCCGAACCTCGACGCGATCGCGCTGGAGCATCTGGGCGACGAGCGCATGGGCGAGTACGGCCGCATCCGCGCCTGGGAGAGCCTGAGTTACGCGGTCGCCTGCCTGGCGATCGGGATCACCCTCGAGCTGACGAGCCCCGCCTGGACGATGCCGATCTACGCCGCCGGGATCCTCGGCGTCGGGGCCTGGGCGTTCACGCTCCGTCACGACCGGCCGGCGCACCGCGCGCAGCACGGCCGGCTCGGCGCGGTCGGCGCCGTCTTTCGCGAGGCCCCGAAGTTCTGGCAGTTCCTGGTCGCGCTCCTACTGGTGTGGACGGGGTTCAACGCCGCGTGGAACTTCATCGCACTCAAGATCGAACGGGGCGGTGGCGGTCCGCTCCTGGTCGGGATCGGGGCGGCGCTCGGGGGACTCGTCGAGGTCCCGGTGATGCGGATGTCCTCTCGCCTCGGACGGGCGTGGGGACTTCGCCCGGTGTTCGTCCTCGGGTGCTCCATCTACGCGCTCGGGTTCCTGCTCTGGGGCCTGATCGAGAACCCGACGGTCGTCTCGCTGCTGACCATCTTCGAGGGGATGGCGTTCGGGCTGCTCTTCACGACGGGCGTGGTCGTGATCGGCAGGATGTTGCCGTCCTCGCTCTACTCGACCGGGCAGTCGATGTGGGTGACCGCGAGCTTCGGCGTCGCGCCCATCCTCGGCGCCGGGATCGGCGGCTGGGTCTTCGAGACCTTCGGCACCCTCACCCTGTACGCGGGCGCATCGTCGCTGGCCCTGGCGGGGGCCGGGATCTCGTGGATCGCCCTGTCCGATCCCGTGGTCGCGAACCCCGAGCCGGAGATCGAGCCGGTCCTGTGACGCCGGTTCGCGTGAGCGGGAGCCGGTCGCGTACGATCTTCCTTCCGGCACGAGCGCAGGAGGAGGGTTGCACGTGGTCAGCGCGTACATCCTGATCCAGACCGAGGTCGGCAGGGCCAGCCATGTCACTCGAGAGATCTCGGGTATCAAGGGCATCATGCAGGTCGACGGGGTCACGGGTCCCTACGACGTGATCGCGCGAGGGGACGCGGCGGACCTCGACGAGCTGGCGAAGGCGATCGTGATGCCGATCCAGTCGGTCGAGGGCGTCACCCGCACCCTGACCTGCCCCGTCCTGCAGTTCTGAGCGGCCCTCGGCTCGTTCCGAAGCCCGCTCGCCTCACTCGTCGTCGGAGAGGTCGACGGGAAAGGGGAGTGCGACCGGGTCGAAGACGCGAGACCTCCCGCGTTCGTCGAACCGGTCGAGGCCGAGGTCGCGAACGTCCACGACCTTCGTCTTCTGATCGATCGCGAGGTCGGCGGCGGCCTTCGCGACCGCCGGGCCCCACATCATCCCGTGCCCGCCCGGCGAGGCGACCGTCGTGCCCTGCAGCGCCTCGCCCTCGGCCGTGATCGCCGGGCCGAGGATCGGGAGGTGGTCGGGCGTGTAGTCGATGGTCGCCGCCCAGACCTTCCGGATCCCGAGCCCCCGCGTCGCGGGAACGAACCGGTTCAGGCGCCGCTCCATCTTCCGCAGGTACGGCCAGTCGATCGTGCGGGCCGGACCCGGCGACTCGGCCGGGTTGCTCATCCCCCACAGGAGCCCGCCCTCCTCGAGCCGCCAATAGAGCCCGGCGGCGATGTCGAACACCATCGGGAGGCGTTCGACCTCGAAGACGTCGCGCGGCTCGCTCACGACGACCTGGTGGCGCACGCCGCCGGCCGGGATCCGGACGTCGGCGAGCCGGCCGACCGCGCGGAGCACGGGGCCGCCGGTGAGCACGACCCGTTCGGTCGAGATCGTCCCGGCCGAGGTCCGAACGCCGATCACCCGGCCCCGCGAGCGCTTCAGGCCGGTGAACGCCGTACGTTCGCGGACGTCGACCTTGGCCCGCTGCATCGCGAGGGAGTAGGCCCGCACGTTCCTCGGCGGGTCGATGCAGCCGTCGGTCGGGAGGTACGAGCCCCCGCGATGCCCGTCGGCGACGAGCGTCGGGTTGAGCTCGGCCGCCTCCTCGGCGCTCACCCAGCGCGCGTCCAGGCCCGCACCCCGCTGCATCTCGACGCGTTCGCGGCCCTCGCGCTCGCCACGCTTCGTGACCGCGAGCATCAGATAGCCGAGCTCGCGGAAGCCGGAGTCGCTGCCGAGGATCTCGGGCTGCCGGCGGTAGAAGTCGATCGACCAGCGGCCGAGGGCGACCGTCTCGGGCGTGCCGCCCTGCGCCCGAACCATGCCGGCCGCCCGGCTGCTCGCGCCCTGGCCGACCAGTCCCCGCTCGAGGACGATGACGCGCTTGGCGCCGTTCTTCCTCGCGAACCACGACGCCCACCCGCCGATCGTCCCCGCGCCGACGACGACGAGGTCCGCCGCGTCCTTCTTCGCCATCAGCCGCCGTCGGCCTCGTCGAGGAGACAGAGGTCCACCACGCTTCGACCGGCGAGCTCCAGGGTCTCCGGAAGATCGCGGCTCAGCTCCGCGACGCGCGCGAGGAGTTGGGAGCGTACGCCGGCGGGGAGCGAGGCCACGTCGCTGGAGGTCGCGTACAGGTCCGCGAGCCGGGACGACGGCACGACGTGGGTGGTCGGGAACTCGCGCCGCTCGAACGGCGTGAACCCGGCGACCGCGGCCGGCGGGTCGGACCAGCTCCGGTACGCGGCGACGATGTCCGAGGCCGCGCGCACCCGCTCGACCGCCTCGTCCACCTCCCGGATCCCGGGGTAGGACGGGGAGTCCTCCTCCATCGGCCACGCCCAGAACAGCGCGAGCGCGCCGCCCGGTCGCAGCACGCGGCGGAGCTCGGCGAACGCCCGCCCGGCGTCGAAGTGGTGGAAGGCGTTGCCGACCACCAGGGCGTCCGCTCGGCCGTCCTCCATAGGGATCGCCTCGGCCGAGCCGTCCACGACGCGGACCGCGGGGAGCCGTTCCACGATGACCGCGCGCATGTTCCGGGCCGGTTCCACCGCCACCAGGTCGACGCCGAGGAGCGCGAACCGCCGGGACAGTTGCCCGGTCCCGGCGGCCAGATCCACGACGAGCGACCCCTCGCCGAGACCGCCTCGCTCCGCGACCCACGCCACCGCCTCGGGCGCGTAGCCGGGACGGAGGGCCTCGTAGTCGTCGGCGTTCACGACCTCGAAGCTGAAGCCGGTGCCCATGGCCCCGCATCCTACGGACGGGCCGTAGGCTTCCGCCATGGCGACTCGCGAGCGCGAGCGGTTCCCCGCGCCGGCCTTGCCGCGGCGCACGCTCGCCGAAGAGGTCGTCATCGTCCTGTCGCTCTCGCTCCTCGCGAGCGCCGTCTTCGCCGTCCTCAGCCTGCTCGAGGCGCCGCTGCGCGGCGTTCGAGTCGCCTCGGTCAGCCAGACGCCACAACTCGCGCGGCAGGTGTTCGGCGTCGTGTTCGGGCTGGCGCCGGTGTGGCTCGTCACGTACCTGGTCCGGCGCGACGGCGACGGCCTCGCGGGTATCGGGCTCTCGTGGGACCGGCCGCGCCAGGACCTGCTCCGAGGCCTCCTGCTGTTCGTCGTCGTCGCGCTCGGCGGGATCGGGGTGTATCTCGCCGCGGTCGAGCTCGGCTTCAACCGCTTCGTCGTGCCGGTGCCGCCGCTCGGTCACTGGTGGACGGTGCCGGTCCTCCTGCTGAACGCGGCCGAGGCGGCGCTGCTCGAGGAGGTCGTCGTCGTCGCCTACCTCGTGACGCGGCTGCGGCAGCTCGGCCTGACCGAGATCGCCGCGATCGGCGCGAGCGCCCTCCTGCGCGGCACCTATCACCTGTACCAGGGGTGGGGCGGGTTCCTGGGGAACCTGGCGATGGGGGTCCTGTTCGGGCTCGTCTTCGTGCGCACCCGCCGCGCGTGGCCGATCGTCATCGCGCACTTCCTGCTCGACGTCGGGGCGGGAATCGGCTTCATCCTGTTCCGCGAGCACCTGACGGGATTCTCGTGAGCGAGGCCCTCTCGTCCGGGCTCGACCTGGCGGGGGCGCTCCGGCGAACGGCCGCCGTAGGCTTCGCCCACGTGGACGGCGCGCTCGAGGATCGCTTCCGCCGAGCGTTGTGGGGGGAGGTCGCCGAAGGCCCGCTCCGTCGTATGGCCGGGACATTCGGCAAGGCGGGCGTGCGGATGGAGATCGAGGGCTACGACCTCGAGGCGCCCTTCGAGGGCTTCCCGACGATCGCGGAGCTCGCCGCCGAGGTCGGCGAGCGCGTTCGCCGCGGGGGCCGCGACCTGCGCGGGCTGGCGACGTGGAGACCGAACGAGGCGGGCATCGGCGTCTACCGGCCGGGGTCGGTCGGCATCACGGCGCACCTCGACGGCCGGTGGTATCGACGGCTCGTCGCCGTCTTCACGCTGACCGGGTCCGCCCGCTTCGAGATCCGATCCGATCGCGAGGGCGAGCTACTCGAGACCTGGCGGGCGGGAGCGGGAAGCCTCGCGCTGATGCGAGGACCGGGGCTCGCCGGCGCCCGCGACGGCCGGCCCTTCCACGCGGTGCACGGCCCGAAGCGCGGCGTCCGCTGTTCGCTGGCGCTCCGGATGTCCGTGCGCCGAACGGCCGAGCGGTGAGGTACGTCGACCCGGGTCCTCGCGACGCTGCATCGTAGGCCACGAGCCAGGGAGGCCCGCCGATCGACCCCGGGTGCTCGGCGTCGGTCCGAATCGCCTCCCCCGGGGGCGCCGGGTCCCCTCACCCTTCATCGACCTTTGGAGGGACAACTAGGTCTTTCGGTCGATGCCAACGCATCACCCACCGGGACTACACTCGGCCTCGTAGGTCGGGAGGATCGCAGATGGCATCCGTGCTCGAGTATCTGCAGGGCCGCGGTCAGATGTTCACGGTGATCCCGCGACTCCAGACGTCGGCCGCCGAGGTCCCGGCGGTCGACGTCCGGGTGCCCGCCGACCTCG
>JBOGVL010000200.1:0-5763 GCA_050692535.1 Actinomycetota bacterium
CGGGAACGCGGCGCTCGCGGCGGCCGTCGTCGCCCGCGCCGCCGACCGGCCGATCCGCGTGTTCGTCCCGGCGTGGGCGGACGAGGGGGTCCTGCGGCGGCTCGGCGAGCTCGGCGCGACCGTCGAGGTCTGCGAGCGGACCGAGGGTGTGCCCGGCGACCCGAGCTATCGCGCGCTCCGGCGGGCGATCACGGACGGCGCGATCCCATTCACGTGCCAGGGTCCGGACAACGGGCTCACGATCGAGGGCGGCGAGACCCTCGGCTACGAGCTCGTGTCGCAGCTCGCGCGCGAGGGCGAGGCGCTCGACCGCTTGGTGGTGCAGGTCGGAGGGGGCGCGCTCGCGAGCGCCTGCGTCCGGGCGTTCGAGGACGCCGCGCTGCTGGAGGCTCCCGAGCGGCTCCCGAGGATCCACGCCGTGCAGACGCGGAACGCCCACCCGCTCGAGCGGGCGTTCGTGCGCGTGCGCCAGCGGACGGGACACGAGGCCTCGCCCGAGGGCATCCTGGAGGCGATGACGTGGGCGCGCTCGAACCGCTCCGAGGTCATGTGGCCGTGGGAGGAGGAGCCGACGAGCATCGCGGAGGGGATCCTCGACGACGAGACCTACGACTGGGCCGCCGTCGTCGGCGGGATGCTCGCCACCGACGGTTCGCCCGTGCTGGTGTCCGAGGAGGTGCTGCGCGAGGCGAACGACCTGGCTCGCGAGGCGACCGGGATCGACGTCGACCCCACCGGCTCGGCCGGGCTGGCTGGCCTGCTCGAGCTGGCGCGACGCGGCGCGGTGCACCCCGAGGAACGCGTGGGCGTCCTGTTCACGGGCCTCCGCCGCGACGGGGGCGGCGCGTGACGTTCGACGAACGGTTCCGGCGGGAGTCCGAGGCGATCGAGGGCGACGTCACCCGGTTCCTCGCGGACGTCATCGAACGCCCGAGCCTGTCCCGGGACGAGCGCGCGGTCGTCCAGCGGATCGGCGACGAGATGCAGCACGTCGGGTTCGACGAGGTGATCGTGGACGACTTCGGCAGCGCGATCGGACGGATCGGGGACGGCCCCGTCCACATCGTCTACGACTCGCATATCGACGTCGTGAACACCGGCGACCTCGACCTGTGGAAGTCGGATCCGTTCACGGCCCGGATCGAGCACGGTGTGATCCACGGCCGCGGCGCCTCGGACAACAAGGCCGCCATCGCGACGATGGTCCACGGCGCGTCCCTCCTGCGCCGGCTGAACGTCGACACGACTCGTTTCACGCTGTGGATCGTGGGGACGGTCCAGGAGGAGGACTGCGACGGGCTCGCGCTGGAGCACCTGCTCACGCACACGATTCCGAGGGCCGACATCGTCGTCCTCGGCGAGGCCACCAACCTCCAGGTCTACCGGGGGCACCGGGGCCGGGCCGAGTTTGCGATCCACACGCGGGGCCACGCCGCGCACGCGTCGGCGCCCGAGCGCGGGCTGAACGCGATCTATCGCATGGCGCCCGTCATGGGACAGGTCGAGGCGCTGAACGAGCGACTGGCCGTCGACCCGTTCCTCGGCAAGGGTACGGTCGTCCTGTCCAAGGTGGAGTGCCAGACGCCGTCGCTCAACGCCGTCCCCGACGGGTGCACGATCTACCTGGACCGGCGCCTCACGATCGGCGAGTCGGTCGAGTCGGCGCGCGCCGAGCTGGAGGCCCTCCCGGCCGTCCAGGAAGGGGAGGCCACCGTGGAGCTCCTGACGTACGAGGGGAAGGCGTACACGGGCCTGACGCTCGTGACGGACAAGTACTTTCCGACGTGGGTGACGGCAGAGGACCATCCCGGCGTCCGGGCGGCGGTCGAAGCGGGCGAGCGCGCGCTGGGACACGCGCCGGCGGTCGGCCGCTGGGTCTTCTCGACCAACGGCGTCTCGAGCGCCGGCAAGCTCGGCATCCCAACGATCGGCTTCGGACCGGCCAACGAGATCTACGCGCACAGCGTCGACGACCAGTGCCCCGTCGATCATCTTTCGCCGGCGGCGGCGTGGTACGCGGCGTTCCCCGAGCGCTACCTCGCCGCCGTGGGCGCGGGGTCGTGAAAGGGGCTCGAGCGGCGAAGCGATGGCCCAACACGGTGCCCTCGCAGGGGCGAGGTCACCGGACAGGACAGGAGGTGGGGTCGTGGACCTCACGTTGAACGGACGACCGGTCTCGGCCGCGACCCGGCCGGGGATGAGCCTGCTCGAGCTGCTGCGCGAGGAGCTCGGCGCCGTGTCGGTCAAGGACGGCTGCGCCCCCGAGGGCTCGTGCGGCGCCTGCACGGTCCTGGTGGACGGGCGGCCGGTCGTTTCCTGCGCCCAGAGGGCCGAGCACGCCGAGGGGCGTCACGTCCTCACCCAGGAGGGCCTCGAGCCGCACGAGCGCGACCGGTGGGCGGACGGGTTCGTCGTCGCCGGGGCGTCGCAGTGCGGCTTCTGCTCGCCGGGGATCGTGATGAAGGGCGAGGGGCTCCTGTCGAAGAACCCGTCGCCGACCCGCGACGAGATCGCGAAGGCGCTCGCCGGAAACCTCTGTCGCTGCACCGGGTATCTGAAGATCGTCGACGCGGTCGAGCTGGTCGCGCGCTCGCGCGCGGGAGAACCGCTGCCCGAGCCGGACATGTCCGGGCGGATCGGCTCGCGAACCGCCCGGTACGAGGGCCGCGAGCTGGCGCTGGGGGACAAGCCGTACATCAACGACCTCGCCGCCCCCGGGATGCTCCACGGCGCGCTCCGATTCGCCGACCACCCGCGGGCCCGGGTGCTGCGGATCGACGGCGAGGGCGCGCGGGCCCATCCCGGGGTGGTGGCGGTGCTCCTCGCGGCCGACGTCCCGGGCGAGCGCTCCCAGGGCCTGATCACCCGCGACTGGCCGCAGCTCGTCGCCCAGGGCGAGACGACCCGCTACGTCGGCGACGTGCTCGCGATCGTCGTCGCCGAGACGCGGCACGCCGCTCGGGAGGCCGCGTTGCTCGTGACGGTCGAGTACGAGGTGTTGCAGCCGGTCACCGACCCCGTCGCCGCGATGGCGCCCGACGCGCCGACGCTCCACGAGTCCGGCAACGTGCTCTCGACGTCGATCGTCAAGCGCGGCGACGTCGACGCGGCCCTCGAACGCTCCGCCCACACGCTCACCGAGACGTTCCGGACGCAGGTGATCGAGCACGCCTTCCTGGAGCCCGAGTCGGCGTTCGCCGTCCCGGAGGAGGATGGGAAGCTCCACGTCTCGTCGCAGGGCCAGGGGGTGTGGGAGGACCGGCGACAGGTCGCCTCGTTCCTCGGCTGGCCCGAGGACCGCGTTCGCGTGACGCAGGTGTCCAACGGCGGGGCGTTCGGCGCCAAGGAGGACCTGAACGTCCAGTGCCACGCGGCGCTCGCGGCCGTCGAGACGGGCCGGCCGGTCCTGCTGACCCTCAGCCGCGCCGAGAGCCTGCGGTTCCACCCGAAGCGCCATCCGCTCACGATGACTTACACGGTCGGATGCGACGCCGAGGGCCGGCTCACCGGCGTCCGGGCCCGGATCCTGGGTGACACGGGCGCCTACGCGAGCGTGGGCGACAAGGTCCTCGAGCGGGCCGCCGGCCACGCCTGCGGCCCCTACCGATTCGAGGCCGTGGACGTGGAGTCGACGGCCGTATACACCAACAATCCGCCCAACGGCGCGATGCGGGGCTTCGGCGTGAACCAGGTCGCGTTCGCGATCGACGGGATGCTCGACCGGCTTGCCGAGGTCGTCGGGATCGACCCGTGGGAGATCCGGTGGCGAAACGCGCTCGAGGTGGGCGACACGTTCGGGACCGGGCAGGTCCTCGGCGAGGGCGTCGGAATCAAGGCGTGCCTGGAGGCCGTCCGCGATGCCTACCGGGGAGCGCGATACGCGGGGATCGGCTGCGGCGTAAAGAACACCGGCATCGGCAACGGGCTGCTGGAGCTGGGCCGCGCGATCCTCCGCCCCGAGGCGGACGGCACCGTGACCCTGTTCCACTCGTGGACGGAGATGGGCCAGGGCGTGAACACCGTCCTGCTGCAGATCGTCTGTGAGGAGCTCGGGCTCACCGCCGACCGCGTCCACGTGATCGTCGACACGATGCGCGAGCTCGACACGGGGCAGACCACCGCCTCGCGGTCGACCGTGCTCGGTGGCCGCGCGGTCCAGGAGGCCGCGAAGAAGCTCCGTGCGGAGCTGAACGGGAGCCGGCTGCAGGACCTGGCCGGGCGGGAGTTCTTCGGCGAGGTCGTCGTCGACTGGACGCACAAGCCGGGCACGCCGGGCGTCGAGAACCCGGTCACCCACTTCGCGTACAGCTGGGCGGTGCAGGTCGTGATCCTGGACGAGGAGGGTCGCGTCGACCGGGTGGTCGCGGCGCACGACGTCGGCCGCGCGTTGAACCCGACCCTCATCGAGGGCCAGGTCGAGGGCGCCGTCCACATGGGCCTGGGCTTCGGCCTGACCGAGGACTTCGCCGTCGAGGGCGGCGTCCCGACGACGACCACGCTGAAGTCGCTCGGCATCATCCCCGCACCGCGGATGCCGGCGGTGGAGACGATCCTCGTGGAGGTGCCCCAGCCCGAGGGCCCGTTCGGCGCCAAGGGCGTCGGGGAGATCGGGCTCGTCCCGACCGCGGCCGCCTGCGCCGGCGCGCTGCAGGCGTTCGACGGGCGATGGCGCACCCGGCTGCCGATGCGCGACTCCGCGGCCGCGATCGCACTCGTCCCCAAGCTGGCAGCCGCGTCCCGGCGCCCGGCGGCCGAGTGAGGCGAGCGGAGACCGGGTGAGCCTGCTCCTGTCGGGCGCCACGGTCGTCACCTCGCTCGACCCGGCCGCCGTTACCACGGCCGACGTGCTCCTGGACAGGGGCCGGGTCCTGACCGTGGGATCCGAGGCGCGCGACGCCGAGGTCGTGGACTGCTCCGGATGCGTCGTGATCCCGGGCAACGTCTGCGCGCACCATCACCTGTACTCCGCGCTCGCGAGGGGGATGCCGTACCGGCTGGATCCACCCCAGTCGTTCGTCCAGACCCTGCAGCGCGTGTGGTGGCGGCTGGACCGGGCGCTCGACGCCGACTCCGTCTGGCTCTCGGCGTGGTCGGGCGGCGCCGACGCGCTGCTCGCGGGCACGACGACCATCGTGGATCACCACGCCTCGCCCAATGCGATCGAGGACTCGCTCGAGCAGGTCGGGTCGGCCCTCGCCGAGCTCGGCGCCCGCTCGGTCCTGTGCTACGAGGTGACCGATCGCGACGGCCCGGAGCGCGCGGCCGAGGGACTGGAGGAGCACCGCCGCTTCGCGAAGGTCCGGCGGCCCCTCTCGTCGGCCATGGTCGGCGCGCACGCGTCCTTCACGCTCTCCGAGGCGACCCTCGAGGGCTGCGTGCAGCTCGCGGACGAGCTCGCGACCGGGATCCACGTTCACGTCGCTGAGGACGAGGCCGACGAACGGGACTCGCGGTCGCGGTTCGGGCGACGCGTCGTGGAGCGGCTGGCCGACGCGGGGGCGCTCACCGACCGGTCGCTCCTCGCCCACTGTGTCCACGTCGATGAACGCGAGGCGACGCTGATCCACTCGGCAGGGGCCTGGGTCGCCCACAACCCACGCTCCAACATGAACAACCGCGTCGGGCGGGCGCCGGTCGCCGCGCTCGGGAACCGCCTGGCGCTCGGCACCGACGGCGTCGACGGCGACGTGTTCGCCGAGTCGCGGGCCGCCTACTGGCGTGCGCGGGAGGCGGACGCCTCCGTCGGCGCGGAGTGGGCCGTCG
>JBOGVL010000201.1:0-5754 GCA_050692535.1 Actinomycetota bacterium
GGCGTGGGACACGCCGTCGGTCACGCCGCCGAGGCGGAGCGTCCGTCGGCCGCTCATCCCGACATCGCCGATCACGAGGAGCTCCGCGTCGTGCCGATCGGCGAGCTCGACGATCCCCTCGGCCGGTTCCGCCTGGATCGGCTCGGACTCGGCGGCGACGTCGGCGTTCTTGGCTCGCTCCCTCGCCGCCTCGAGCGCCTCGACCGAGCGCCTCCGGGCGACCCCGTCGGTGAACGCCGAGACGAACAACACCCGGCCGCTCGAGGCCGCGGCCAGCGCGAGCGCCACGCCCTCGGCGACCCTCGCCGTCTCCGACCCGTCGGTGCCGACCGCGATCGTCCCGTACATGCCCGCCTCCCTCAGAACGGCTTGATGACCATCAGGTAGGCGATGAACAGGATCGACAACGAGCCGACCGCGAGGACCACGATCGGCAGGTTCGACCGCAGCATCGCGTCGAGCTGCTCGGGGTCGACCGCCGAGCCGCCGGATTCCTCGATCGTCATGACCTCCCGGATCTTCTTGTAGTAGGGAACGGGGACCACGTACATGAAGATCAGGTTCGCGACGAACAGGACGAGCGCGACCCAGATCCACCCCTCCCCCCACAGGTGGCCGCGGAACGCGGCCCAGATCCCGCCGGTGAGGAGCAGGAGGATCGAGACGTAGAAGACGGCGAGCGAGGAGCTCGAGATCTGCAGCATCACGCGGATCCGGTCCGCGTTCCGCTCGTGACGGAGCCGGAGCGCCATCGCCGCGGCCACGCCGTGCGTGAACATGAACCCGAGCACGCCGACGATATGGATCAGCACCAACCACTCGTACACCGGTGGCCCCTTCCCGACCGTCTCCGGGGCAACCCTACCCGGGTCGGGCGACCTCGCGCAGACGGGTTCCGCGCGGGTACGCGGGATCACCGGATGACGACGAACGCCCCGGCCGGGTGGGCCTCGCCGTTGACGACGACGTCGACGGCGTGCCGGCCTGCGTGGTGCGTTCGCGTCGTCTGCTGGCGGAGCGAGACGACCTTCGACAGGCGGACGCGCTCCCCGGGCTCGAGCTCGACCTCGCGCACCTTGAACACCTTCGGGCTCGTGCCCCCGTTGGCCTTCACGAAGTGGACGCGGAGGTCGACGTTGAACGCGGCGCGGCCCTTCCCGGTGTTCCCGACGTTCAGCGTGATCCGGACGGACCCGCCGATCCGCGGCCGCCGCGGCTCGATCGCGACGTCGTCGATCTCCGCGGCCCCGGCTCCGCCGAAGCCGAGCACCGCGAGCGCCGCGGGGTCGCCGCGCTTGACCGCCGAGCGGAGCGCGTGGCGGATCACCCACCGGCGCTTCTCGCTCGCGCCCTTCATCCAGCGCCGGCAGGTCGCGACGAGCACGTCGGGGTGGTCCTTCCCGATGTCGTTCAAGTTGTTCGCGACCGAGCGGCGGACGTACAGCGACGGGTCGTCCTTCAGCAGCTCGAGGAGCTCGAGCACCGGCGACGGATCGAGCTGGAACCGGCGCAGCCTCGGCGCCCACGGCAGGCGCGGGCGCGTGCCCTCGCTCACGAGACGCCGGACGTCCGGGCTCGGGTCGCGCGCCCACTCGCGCAGGCGTGCCAGCGTCCGCCCCGGCTCGCGCTCCAGGAACGCCCGGATCGAATACTCGGCGGTGAACCGCTGCGTCAGCTCGTACTGCGCCCGCATCGACGTGTCCCAGTGGTCGAGCCCGTACTCGGCCACGAAGAACACGTGCGGCGCGTAGAAGAACGCGGCCATCCCCTCGAGGTCGTCCCCGTCGTGCCGCGGGCCGAGCGAGGCGAGCAGCATTCCGATCGCCTCGTCGTAGTCGGCCGGCAGGTGCGCGTGCAGCGCCCGGGCGATGTGCCGGGCCCGCGGGGTGAGCTCGAGGTCCTCGTACCCCTCGAGCGCGTCGGCGAGGAACCGGCGAGAAGCGAACCCGGGCTCCACCGCCACGATCGCCTCGGCGATCCGCCTCGGCACGTCGGGGCCGAAGCGGTCCTTCAGCGGCTCGGCCATCCCCGGAGTCTGCACGAAGCGAGGCGCCCGAGGGACGGCCAGCGGGTAGGGTCGGCCGCGTGCGACTCGAGCAGGCCGTGCGCGACGCGATCCGCCGGACCCGCCGGCGTCCCGGGCTGCTGGTGGTCGGAGCGACCGATGGAACGGACACCGCGGTCGAGTCTGCCGGGCCGCTGCCGCACCCGACGTGCCCGCCGGAGCGGGCGGTCTTCGAGATCGGTTCGATCACCAAGGTCTTCACCTCGCTGTTGCTCGCGATCTCCGTCGAGCGTGACGAGGCCGGGCTCGAAGATCGGCTCGCGGATCACCTGCCGGCGGGCAGCCGGGTGCCGCGCCGCGGAGACGCCGAGATCACGCTGCTGCATCTCGCCACGCACACCTCCGGCCTCCCGCGGTTGCCGCCCGGCCTGTACTGGGACGCCCTCCGACACCGCGACGACCCGTACGCGCGGCTCACGCCGGACGGCGTCCTCGCCGCCCTCGCGCGGACGCGACTACGCCGGGCCCCCGGCGAGCGGTTCCGGTACTCGAACTTCGGGGCCGGGGTGCTCGGCCTCGCGCTCGCGCACGCCTCGCACGCCGACTACGAGGCGCTCGTGCGCGACCGGATCACGAGCCCGCTCGGCATGACCGACACGGTGGTCGAGCTCGACGCGGACGAACGTTCCCGGCTCGCACCCGGGACGAAGCGATGGGGTAAAGCGGCCGAGCTCTGGACGCTCCCTGGCCTCGCGGGCGCGGGGGCGCTCCGCTCGACGGCGGCCGACCTGCTCACGTTCGCCCGGGCGCAGATGGGGTTCCTGCAGGTCCCGGCCGAGCTCGCCGCGGCGTTCTCCACGACCCACGAGGCTCGAGGTCGGGGCGGCCGCCTGACGCCGGCGATGCGGATCGGCCTCGGTTGGATGTTGCTCCCGATCGGCCGCGAGAAGCTCGACATGGTGTGGCACAACGGCGGCACCGGCGGCTACCGGAGCTTCCTCGGTTGGGCGCCGGCGAATCACACCGGGGTGGTCGCGCTGTCGGCCAACGTCCGCAGCGTCGACCGCATCGGGAGCCGGGCGCTCCTCGATCTGGCCGCCGCGGGCGCGCCGTCGGCGTAGCCAGCGGTCAAACGGACCGTTCGTCGGATCGCCCCGCCGGCAGCGACCTCGCCGGGGCAGCCGGAATATCGAGTCGCGTACCCGGTTGGCAGGGCGCATCAGGCCCATCGAAGGGAGGCACGATGGACGCCCTGTTCCTGATCGGACGGTTCCTGTTCGGCCTGCTGTTCGTGGTCAGCGGGCTCGCCGGACACCTGCTCGGCTACCAGCAGCTGAAGGGCTACGCGGCGGCGAAGCGGTTCCCGCTCGCCGGGCCGGCCGTCCTGGTGAGCGGTGTGGGGATCCTGGCGGGCGGCGTCGGGATCATCGTCGGGATCTGGCCGGACCTGTCGGCGCTCGGGATCGCCGTGTTCCTGTTCTTCACGTCCTTCTTCATCCACAACTTCTGGACCGTGAAGGACGACGCGATGATGCGGCTCACCGAGATGACCCAGTTCCAGAAGGACCTGGCACTGCTCGGCGCCGCGCTCGTCGTCTTCGCGGTGACGGCGTACGGCGGTGAGTTCGGGCCCACGGTGACCGACCCGCTCTTCGACCTCTAGGCGTTCGGCAGGCACTCGGGGCCGCGGGGTACCCTTCCGTGATGCCGACCGCGGTCTGGACGGGGACCCTCAGCTTCGGCCTCGTGAACGTGCCCGTCCGGCTCGTCCCGGCGACCGAGCCCAAGGACGTCCGGTTCCACCTCTACGACCGGGCCGGCCGGCGCGTCCACTACGAGCGCGTGGTCGAAGGTCCGGACGAGGCCCCCGAGCCCGCGCCGTCCGAGGAGGCCAACGCCGCCGCCTCGGCCGAGCCCGCCCCGGATCGCTCGGGACCCGGCGATGCCTCGGCGCCTCCGGCGACGGAGCCCATCGTGTGGGACGACGTCCAGCGCGGCATGGAGAACGAGCTCGGCGAGGTCGTGATGCTGTCGCGCGAGGAGATCGAGCGGGTCCGGCCGCAGCGGAGCCGGACGATCGACGTCGAGGACTTCGTCGACCTCGCGGACATCGATCCGGTCTTCTTCGAGAAGACGTACTACGCGGTGCCCCAGTCACCCGAGGCGGCCAAGCCGTACGTCCTGCTGCACCGCGCGATGCGCAAGGCGGGCCGCATCGGCATCGGCCGGTTCGTCCTGCGGACGAAGCCGCACCTGGTAGCGATCCGGCCGATGCAGGACGTGCTCGCGGTCGAGACGCTGTTCTTCGGCGACGAGGTCCGCGACCCGGCCGCGCTCGTGCCGGGGCTCGACGGGTTCGAGGTCGACGAGCGCCAGCTCGAATTGGCCGTCCAGCTCATCGAGACGCTGAAGACCGAGTGGGACCCGGCCGCGTACGCCGACACCTATCGCGAGGACCTGCTCCGGCTGCTCGCCGAGAAGACGCCGACGCCGGTGCCCGAACGCGAACGGCCGGCCGCCGCCGGACCCTCGGCCGTCGAGCAGCTCATGACCGCGCTCAAGGAGAGCGTCGAGGCGGCCAAAGAGAAGCAGGCCAAGCGTCCCCGGTCGAAGGCCGGGTAGCGGCCCTCTACCGGCCGGGCCCGCTGTTGTCGTCCTGCTGCTCGTTCCCGTCGTCGCGGCCCAGGTCGTGAAGCTCCTTCGCGTCGAGCCCGGGACCGATCTTTGCCGTGACGATCGCGACGGCCAGCACGACGATGATGACGGCCGCGATGAGGGATCCGATCAGCTGCTTCGTGTAGCTGGGACCGGTTGCCATGATCAGCTCCAGAGGTAGTCGCCGGCCGACGTCACCCACGTGACGACGAACAGGCCGAAGACGGTGAGGCCGAGGTGGGGCAGGAACCGGTTCATCCGCTTCCACCACCGGATCACGATGACCTTGAGGGCCAGCACGACGACGAGCGCCGAGCCGGCGTAGACGTGGATCGCCGCGCGAGTGCTCTCGTCGTCCATCGCGTGCTCGATGCCGTCCCCCACCGAGAAGTACGTCCAGCACATCCACGCGACGAGCAGCGTGATCGGCAGGATCGCGTCGCCGACCGCCCGGTGGGCCAACGAGGCCGCCCGGGGCTTGAGGTACGACGTCTTCACCTTGTTGTACCCGACGGCCATCATCGCCACCTGGTAGCAGGCGAGGGCGACTGCGACCGAGGCCAGGACGGTCTTCACCTGCGGGACGTTGCCGAACGTGATCGCGTCGACGAGCTCCTCGCTCACCATTCCTCCTTCGTCCGGGGAAAGATGTCCACCGACGGCCTCGCGTAAACTGCCTCTGTACCTTCGGTAGCACACGGCAGATGGGGGATGATCCGTGCCGGCGAAAAAGACAACGGCGAAGAAGGCAGCGGCCAAGAAGACCGGTGCTCGCGGATCGACGCCGCGCGCGACACCGCCCAAGACGAAGCCGGCGCGGCGCGGCGACGTCATCGTCATCGACTCGGCGCAGGTCGGCTCTCCACCGCGCGAGGGGGAGATCCTGGAGGTCATCCAGGGCGAGGTGAGCGTTCGCTACCGGATCCGGTGGGCGGACGGACACGAGACGCTGATCACGCCGAGCAGCGGGACCGCTCGCATCGTCCGGTCATCGGGACGGTAGCTCTCCCGGCCCGGAACCGGCGAGGGCCCGGGCGTCTCCACCCGGGCCCTCGCGTCGACCTTCGTGAGCGTCAGCGACGCACGTGCAGCAG